>NZ_JAVRCL010000004.1:90605-120520 GCF_034530775.1 Nostoc sp. DedSLP04
CAAATGCTTATATATTTTTTGGAAATACTTAAGGGTTTCTTATACATGGAAGAATATTTGTTGCAAGTGTTTCAATTATTACAGTTTGAAGCGTAGAAGCGATACTTGTGGCGGACTACGCCTAAGCGCTAATCAAACAAATAGCGATCGCCTATAAACATAAGGATGTTAGGATATCTTTCACAAGCTGTATCTGACTTATGAAATTAGTTTGCTCCCAAAGCGATCTCAGTACAAACCTCTCACTCGTTAGTCGTGCAGTACCTTCACGACCAACTCATCCAGTACTTGCCAATGTGCTGTTACAAGCGGATGCCCAAACTAACCAAGTAAGCTTAACAGCCTTCGATCTCAGCTTGGGAATCCGCACCAGCTTTAACGCAGAGGTATGGGAAAGTGGGGCGATCGCACTTCCTGCTAAGTTACTTGTAGACATCACCTCTCGTCTTCCAGAAGGCGAAATCACTTTAGACGATGAATCAGCCTTGACAGGTGCAACATCTGGTGGAGAAGGTTTAATTGTCACACTCACACCCAAGAGTGGACATTACCAAGTCCGAGCAATGGGGCCGGAAGAATTTCCCGAACTCCCTGTAATTGAAAATACAGAAGTAATTCATCTCACCACCACCGCATTAATTGAAGGATTACGCGGTTCATTGTTTGCTACCAGTGCTGATGAAACCAAGCAAGTACTCACTGGTGTGCATTTAACAGTTAAACAAGACACCCTAGAATTTGCAGCTACAGACGGACATCGCCTCGCAGTCGTAGAAACTAGCAACGAGCGTCCTTTAGGCGGAACTAGTCAAGTAGAAGTGACAGTACCAGCTAGAGCATTACGCGAACTTCAACGAATGTTAGCTCATAGCGCCTCATCAGATGAACCTGTAGCTTTATATTTCGATCGAGGTCAAGTTGTATTTGCATGGCAAAATCAACGCTTGACTAGTCGCACCTTAGAAGGGCAATATCCTACTTATCGACAATTAATTCCGCGCCAATTTGAGCGACAAGTAACAATCGAACGGCGACAATTTATCAGCACTTTGGAGCGGATTGCTGTGTTAGCCGATCAGAAAAATAATATTGTTAAACTCAGTATTGATAGCGCAGCTCAAGAAATTACTTTATCTTGTGAGGCTCAAGATGTAGGCAGTGGTAGAGAGTCAATGCCGGCACAAATTTCTGGTGAAAATATCGAGATTGCCTTTAACATTAAATATTTGATGGAAGGCTTGAAAGAGTTACCATCTTCCGAAATTCAAATGCATTTAAATCAAAGCCTAACTCCAGTGATTTTTACACCATTGGGTGCTTTGAAAATGACCTATTTAGCTATGCCTGTGCAACTTAGAAGTTAAAAAAAATTGTAAGGTAGCACATCATTGCTACCCTACAGCGTATTTTTGTTTTCACAGCAGATATGCATATATATTAAGTAATCCATATCAGATTAACTTTGTCCCCCTTCATCCCCATACGTACTATAAATTCATGTCCATCATCAGCAAAACTCAGCTTCCACAAATAGGTCTGAGTTTCTCCTTGTTTGAGATGACCGAAGTAAGTAGTTGTATAGCCCTCAGACATACGTGCAATTAGTGGGGAACTAACTTGGTCAAAATTTTCTTTGGTAATATCAGCTCTGTAGTCTGAATCACCTACTGTAAGAAAAAGATCGTAATTTCCCGTAGAGGTGGCATCTAAGATAGTCTGCAAACAACTAATGACGTTTTCAGAGGGATTTATCGAATTCATAATTATGTATGCTCCTAACCGTTAAACCCTAGTCAAGTATAAATCAGGTTACTAGCTATCTATCACTTGTCAATCAAGCTACTATGCTTTCACCCCAAAACTCAAATTTTTTGCAGAAAATCAAAATTATTACATAACTTTGCATTCTTCTATTTCCAAACCAGGAATAATCTGCACTATGCAAGTTGATTTTTTGTTTCTATGATTAATTGATTTGTTTAATTGGAATTTCAATCCAAAATTCTGTACCTAACCCCGGTTGAGAATCACATTTAAAAACACCACCGTGTTTATCTACAACAATCTGATAACTAATTGATAATCCCAAACCAGTGCCTTTTCCCACTGGCTTAGTTGTGAAAAAGGGATCGCAGATTCTTGCTCTGAGAGCTTCGGGTATTCCTGGCCCATTGTCTGCAATCCGAACTACTACACTCTTGATATTGCCTTCAAGTTCTCCAAAAGCAGTACGGATAGTAATTTGACTGCTATGAGGTTTTGATTGAGATTCTGTGTAATCTTCTAAAGCATCGATCGCATTGCTTAAAACATTCATGAATACTTGATTTAGCGGCCCGGCATAGCACTCTACTAAAGGAAGGTTGCTGTATTCTTTGACTAATTTAATCGCCGGACTTTCTGGTTTTGCTTTCAAGCGATGCTGCAAAATTAGCAAGGTACTATCAATACCTTCATGAATATCAACTGGTTTTTTTTCTGCCTCGTCAAGACGAGAGAAATTCCGTAAACCCAAGACAATCTGCCGGATGCGATCGACCCCAATTTTCATCGAAGATAGAGTTTTGGGCAAATCTTCTATGATAAATTCTAAGTCGATCTCGAAGGCGCGATCGCGAATTTCAGGACTAGGGTTGGGAGTATTGTGTAAATAGAGTTCTAGAATACTGAGTAAATCTTGGGTGTAATCGTTGACATGATTGATGTTGCCATAAATGAAGTTTACGGGATTATTAATTTCGTGAGCCACACCAGCTACCAATTGACCTAATGAAGACATTTTCTCAGTTTGGATCAGTTGGGTTTGAGTTTGCTGTAAATCATGCAAAGCTTGAGCTAGCTTTTGCGTCTGCTCTTTGGTTTGATTATGCAATTGGGCTTGTTGGAGTGCAACCCCAAGCTGATTGGCAATTTGAGTAATAAATTTAATTTCTGAAGCTTCCCAATGGCGGGGTGCAGAATTTTGGTAAGCTGCTAATAAGCCCCATAGCTGTTGCCCGATAAATATAGGTGCGATCGCATAAGCTCTTGCTTGAATTTGCTCTAGAACTGCAACGTGGCATTGAGAGTGGCCAACTTCATAGATATCATCAACTGCAAAAGTTTCATTGTGACGATATCGCCCACCTTGGGTTTCTTGTAAATAGCTATCTTGCCAAACTGTATTTGTATCAGAATTTACTAACTTTAACCAGTTATCGCCCACAAACTCGGCAATATATTCACCACTCCAATCAGCCTGGAAGCGGTAGACTGCAACTCGATCCGCTTGTAGTGATTTACAAATTTCTTGGGTAGTTGCCTGAAAAATCGCATCTAGATCGAGAGATTCTCTAACTTTTGCCACAACTTCAAACAATACCCGTTGTTGTTCTGCTGCTTGTTGCAAATCTAATGTCTGTTGTTGTGTCTGAGAGAGTAAATCAGCTTGCTGGAGTGCTACGCCCATTTGGGCGGCAATCTGACTGAGGAAGTTAACTTCAGAAGTTTTCCATTGCCGAGGGCCAGTGTGTTGATAAGTTGCCAGCAAACCCCAAAGTTTTTGACCAACAAAAATCGGCGCAAGCACAAAAGCGTAAATTTGAAACTGCTCTAGATTGTCGATATGACACTGAGTAAACCCCATTTTGTAGATGTCATCGACTGCAAATGTTTCATTGTGGCGGTAACGCCCTCCCTGTGTATCTTGTAAGTAGCTATCATTCCAAATTGTATTAACACCTAGTTCGGACTCATTCGACCAGTATGGACTAGCAGCCTCGAAATCTCCGACAAATTCACCACCCCAATTAGAATCAAAACGATAAACAGAAACGCGATCGGCTTTGATTAATTGACAAACTTCTTTAGTTGTGGTCTGAAAAATCGTATTTGTGTCCAAAGATTCTCGAATCTCGGCAATAACTTTAAACACAGCCTGTTCTTGTTCAGCTGTCCTTTGTAACTCAGCGGTGCGCCTTCTAACTTGTTTTTCTAAATTTTCATTGAAGACTTGGACTTGTTGGTGTAGTTCATACTGCTGAACTGCGGAAGCGAAGTGTTTACTGAGGTTTCTAGCCAGTTCAATCTCTTCAATTGTCCATTTTTGAGCTTGTGCTGTTTTAGATTCGCGCCAAACCTCAAAGGATCGCCGGGGATACTGTTGCCTTTGATCGCCCTCATGCTGTCCCGCCCATAAAGTTTCTGTGTCTATCTCATTGCGGAAAATACTTAAGTAGCCCAACAACTGCTGACGATACTGGAGTGGAATCATTAATATGCTGCGAATTTTAGTTGGTTGAAAAGCAACTTGCAAACTTCGCAAGCCAGGAGTGTTATATATATCTGAAATTGCCCAAACATCGTAGTTAGTAGACTTGTAGTGTTCCTGCCAGATACTATACTGTTCGATCAGTGGATATATAGTTTGTTCTGGCATTACAGGTTGCTCTCCACAGATATAAAGCTTTATACAAGTATTTCCTGGTATTAAGCATTCTGTTAAGCTGGTGACGTTGCCATTATGGAAATCAAAAGCTTCATTTCTAATACAAAGCCTGCCACCAATACCATTAAAGGCAGCAACAGCCGCTTCTAGGGCTGGCTGTAAGACAATCGTCGGCAGTGAATGTAATAGGGTAGCAATGCGGTTAACGATCGCTTCTCGCTCGGCTGTTTTGCGAACTTGAGTGTGAAGGGTACTTTGAGCTATCGCCATTGACAGCTGCTCGACTACCACTTGTATGGCTTCTAGCTCATATTCTGAAATCAAACGCGCTTGGGAATTATGAGACACCAGCAGTCCCCAAAGTCGATCTTGATAAAGAATAGGCGCTACTACAGAGGATTTTACCCCCATTGCCGTCAAATATTCAATATGGCAGGGGTCTACAGGGCGGTAACGGATCTCCTCTGAAATATCTCCATTATCCAAGTCACGCAGGTGAATTTGACCAATCTCTTTAGTCTCAACATTCACAACAGAACGCACGCGTGATTTGATAAATAGTTCGCGGGCATAAGATGGAATATCATCGGAGGGAAAATTTAACCCCAGTAGCGACGGCAAACAATTTTTATTAATTGATTCAGCAATCACTTGACCACTACCATCAGGATGAAATTTGTAAATCATCACTCGATCGGTTTTTAATAGCGATCGCACTTCTGTTGTTGTCACTGTGATAATTTCTTCTAACTCTAAGCTGCGTCGGATACGATTTGTAATGCGGCGTAGTAAACTTTCTTCATCGCGACATAAGGGTAAATCTTGTTGGGGATTGGAAGTCATTGTTATAGCAAAATAAATTAATAATTTGAAAACTGGCATAATTAAATCTAAAGACATTGTGAAATTTATTTCATCAATTTGTCTTCAGTAAAACTACGGTCAAATCATTAATAAAAATATTTTTTTAGCTTTTATTAAAATTTACCAAAAAATCATAAAAACAGACGCTAAAAAGATGGCGTCTGTACTAGTTACAAGAGAAAATTCTTGCTTTTTAGTTTTAACTTTTTGTTGACAGAGTAAAGTCCAACAAAATTAAACTCTTGTGTTGTCAGCAAAGCGGATTTTTAGATAGTCATTTTCCATCTTTGCTCCGCCTGGTTGTAGTGCTGCTAAGGCTTGTGGCAAAACTAAGTTACGACGATGGTTGCCAATAGTAATGTTTAATTCGTCTCCAGTTTTACTTAGTTGAACTTGGTCTTTAGGAATACCAGGTAAGTAAAGTTCTAAGCTGTATTGGTTTTCTTCTTGCACTACTCTAAGAGTTGTTTCTTTGTAATAAACCTGAGTTGGATCTTCATCTTTATAAAGAGTTTCTTTCAGGCGTTCTAATGAAGCCAATCCACACATTTCCTCAGAAAATAGGGGAACTTCTTTCACAGGTAGAGGGTGAAAATCATCATGAATTTCTCGGCGATATTGCTCCTGACTTTCCTTCCAACGTTGAAAAAATGGGTCTTGGACTTCATTGGGAATAATCCGATTAGCCACGACTAAATCTGTTGCAACGTTATATAAACTCAGATAAGCATGGGCACGGAGAGACTCTTTAATCACCATTTTTTCGGGATTAGTGACAAGACGCACTGAGGTTTGAGTATTATCTGTTAATACTTTTTCCAAAGCTTCAATTTGTTCATAAAACTCATAAGGTGCATCCATTACTTCTTTATCAGGTAGCGAAAAACCGGCAATTGGTCTAAACAAAGGTTCAACCAATGGTCGAAGTGCTACCGAGATGTTTTGAAATGGTTTGTAAAAACGGCGCATATACCAGCCACCGACTTCAGGTAAACTCAGCAAGCGCAATGCTGTGCCAGTGGGGGCTGAGTCAATAATTAAGACATCAAACTCACCTTCATCGTAATGGCGCTTCATCCTTACCAAGCCAAAAATCTCATCCATGCCTGGTAAAATCGCCAATTCCTCCGCTTGTACGCCATCTAAACCCCTTGCCTGTAAAACTTGGGTAATATAACGTTTCACAGCACCCCAGTTTCCCTCCAGTTCTTGCAGTGCATCCAGTTCAGCACCCCAGAGATTTGGGCGAATTTTTTGGGGTGCGTGTCCCAGTTCCATATCAAAACTGTCTGCGAGGGAGTGGGCGGGATCTGTACTTAAAACTAACGTCTGATACCCTAGTTCCGCACAACGCAGTCCAGTTGCAGCAGCGACGGAAGTTTTGCCCACACCGCCTTTACCAGTCATTAAAATTACACGCATAAATGCTTTTGTCCTGACTGAGAATTTTTTACATTTATTTACATTATCGACTGTTTGACGAAAATAAATGTTGTTTCAACACGTCTAGGCATTATTTATGAGTATTTACCCTAACTCATCCGTTGGGTTTTGCTGCAATAACTGATCAAGCTTAGTTTCCAGTGCTGAGAGTTTTTTAAGAATTGTGGGGCGATCGCCATCAATAGAAATTAGTAAATTGGTTATTCTCTCTTGTATATTCGTTAATTGTGCGACTGCATTCTGAATTTGGAGCATTCCTTCTCGGAGTTCTTGGCGTTCCTGACGTGCTTCCGCCATTTCATCTAACATAGCTTGGACTGTTTTAGCATTACTCTCAATTAGATGTTTGAGTTCTTTATCAGTCATTGCGATCGCGCTTTGCAGTTGAGTTTATTATTAACTCTAAAGTATTGAGGGATTTTGTTTCAATCCCCAATAGGGCAGTTGTGCTACTATGCACTATGGTTGAATTATCTGTTGAATTATCTAAAAACTGCGATTGGAGCTATTTACTAGCAATTAGATTTTTTATTCTCATAGCAAATATCTATATCTTAAGACACTAGTCGTTACAAGGCTTGAGTGTTACTTTTTGTGTGCTAACACCAATTTGAAAAATGATTACGACAAATGGATTCACACCAAGCCAGACGCACCAAGGCAATTCCCAATCCAAAATCTAAAATCTAAAATGGTATAACTTTGAGTGATTTTTAACACTACAAAAAGTGAAGTGTTCTTGTTGCACTTGAGATAACCGGCTGCTGCGGTTATCAAGCCCTCATCCCACTCCACAAGATTGGATAATTTATTTGTTGGAAATTCCTAATTCACAGTCCCAAGCACATTTTGCTGTAGAGGAACGCCACTGAAAGCAATTTCCTCAACATTCAAGACATTCAAGGTGAACTCATCACGCTTAATGGTGTAATTGTTGGGGCTGCCTGTACCTGTAATAATGTAATCACTTTTGAAATCAGACAGAATTAGCTTATCCGATCCCGATCCACCATCGATTGTGGCATTACCGTAACCAACATCAAATATGTCATTTCCACTTCCACCCTTAATCAAGACATCGGCAATAGCGCCCCCTTGATCGGAAACAGTATTACCGTTAGCATCAATTCGACGAGCTTTGAAGTAATCGTTACCATTTCCGCCATCAATGGTGCCACCTTGAATGCCAATGCTGGTGCCATAGCCAGTAAGGATATCAGCTCCTGCCCCTTGATAAATAATGCCATCAGTATTAAGAATACCTACGCCTTGACTAATGCCAGTGCCAATGAGGGTATCGTTGCCATCGCCTAAATTGATTGTGCCACTGTTAACAATGCCTATACCTACACCAGATGCAAGCTCCTCTGGGCCGTTCCCAAAAGGGTTATCAGCGTAGACCCCTTCACCGCCTGTGCCTGTGCCAGAGAGATAGTCGTTTCCCTGCCCAACAGCGATCGTGCTACCCTTGCTGTTGGAGATGCCTATACCCCTACCCGCATCGTATGATCTAAAAGGTTCTAAATATGCATCACTGCCATTGCCGATACCAACAATAGAATCGTTTCCTTTCTCTCCATTAATGTTGCTACCACCACTGTTGAAGATACCTGTACCTTCTCCTCCAGTACTACTAATTCCACCAGTTCCAGTTCCCTTGATAGAATCGTTCCCTTCTCCTCCATTAATGTTGCTGCCCTCAGTGTTAGAGATTCCTATAGCATCCGTTCCCGATCCAGTTCCCTCGATAGAGTCGTTCCCAAATCCTCCATCAATGCGGCTATTCTGAGTGTTTTGGATGCCTATAGTGATGGCTCCGATATTTCCGTCACCTCCGGTTCCGGTTCCCTCGATCAAATCTTTTCCGTCTCCTCCATTAATGTAACCACTCTGAGTGTTAGAGATACCTATACCAGGTTCATTGCTTCTATACCCAGAACCACCAGTGCCTGTGCCAGAGATCGTATCGTCTCCACTCCCCGCATTGATAATGCCACTGTTAGCAATACCAGTGCCTGTGCTTGCATCAAAGCCGTTACCGCCACCAGTGCCTGTGCCAGAGATCGTATCCTTACCTGCTTGAGTATCAATGACTCCGTTTTTTAGAACCTCAATTCCAATTGCTGGAATTGTTGGCAATAATGCATTATCCTCTTGTCCCAGCACTAGATCGGAACCAGAAGTGCCTATGAATGAGGGTAAAGAAACAATTAGTCTAGGCATAATATAATTTTCCGCAATTGTGTGTGTTGAAGTTTTAACCTGTGAAAGTCTTGCTCTTTGAAGAAGAATTTTCTAAATTTATAAGCAGTAGTTTCTAAACAAGGGTTAGGCAATAACAGATCGAGTAAATGACAATTCATCTTCATCAAGCTAGTACCTGTTTACTCTACTTTGGACGCACAAGTTTTATGCAGAGTCAGCCAATTTTTTATAAAAGTTCATAGTCTGCCAAAATTACAAGAGTTACGGGTAAAGATGATGAGCAACACCAAGATCGTATATGTATGTTTATTCCTCTTGATGATGATTGTCTTGTTTAAAATACTAGAAAGGCAGATTCAAGAAAATCCTTTTACAGTAGCCGAACAGCAGGCAATCAGAGTTTTATTTATTGGCAACAGTTATACATATTTCAACGATCTTCCTTGGTTGACACAACAGTTAGCTGTTTCAGCAAAAGGAACTAAAAAGTTAGAAACTGAAATGGTTGTGATTGGTGGAGCGACACTTCAAAACCACTGGAAACGTGGTAAAGCACTCAAGCTTTTGAAAGCAAAACACTGGGATTACGTAGTACTGCAAGAACAAAGTACTTTACCAATTACTAATCCCCAGGAAATGTACAAGTACGCTACTCTGTTTGATGCCGAGATTAAGCTAGTGAATTCTCAAACAGTGTTTTACTTAACTTGGGCAAAGCAAAACCAACCAGAAACGCAACAGATATTGACTGATGCTTACATGAACATTGCTCAAGAACTAAAAGCTAAAGTTGCACCTGTGGGAATAGCTTGGCAAAAAATCCAGGAAGCGAATCTAAAATTAAACCTTTATAGTTCGGATCGAAGCCACCCTAATCCGATTGGATCGTATGTAGCAGCGTGTGTATTCTATACAACACTTTATGGTAATAGTCCTGTAGGCTTGAGTCGTCGTATATATAGTAGCGACTCTAGTACGCCACAAGAAAACAACAGAATTGAGTTAGAAAGTTTAAGTGAAACAGATGCCGAAATGATTCAAAATTTAGTTGAGCATATCGTCAGAAAGATATCGAAATAGTCTATTGTATGCTTAAGAGGATAAAAGAAAGTTTTTAGTCAAAAGTCAAAAGTCAAAAGAATTATATTCCAAGCTCTTGCGCCATTTAAAATGGTATGTTTATTTACGTCATGCTGTACTAGTGTAATTTAGCATGATTAGCACGTTAGTTTTTTGGGGTAGATGGGTAGTATAAATTACCTAAAAACTAATTTGGTATATAGCGATGTTCAAGACTCAATTATCACAATCCCATACTTGGGGGGAACTTAAGACCTCAAAGTTCATGGATCGCCATATTGGGGCGATCGCAGCTTTAATTTTAATTAGCTTACTGAGTTCATTGAGTGGAACACCATTTGACCATAACATCTCTAACGGCTGGGAAGCCTTTGTCTGGGGATTGGCAGATCCAGTAATTAGTTTAAATTGTTTAGTTGGTATTGTTGCGATTGGCTTACTCTCATCTGTGTTTGTTCGTGGCGCTGCGATCGCTGGATGTTTTGTCTTGGCAACAGTTTTAGGCATTGTAATTCATATATTTCAGCTAGATTTACCAGGCACAGAAATAGCGATGCCTTCGGCGGGCGCAGCCATCGCCATTTCTACCATCGTTTTTGGTACTATGCTGATGATGCCAAATCAACTAAACTTTCTGGTGCTTGCTCTGGTGGGCATCAGTGCTGGTTTATTTCAGGGTTACGCTAATGCTGAATCTATTGTTAGTGCAGGAACAATCTCAGTAGTTGCCTATATACTAGGTATTGCCTTAACTCTGTTTGCCGTTGCCATGAGTGCTAGAGAAATTGGTGTTGGGATGGGTATGGGAGAGATAAACCGAATTTTACCCTGGAAAATCAGCCTTGCTGGTTTCGCTTTGTGTGCGATCGGTATCGTGTTTTTGAGCAATTCGCTTATTTAAATCAGATATTTCAATTCAGTGGAATACATTCATTCGTAGGGGCGTACAGCTAGCTGTGCGCCCTCACTGCGTTTTCAGACTGGATCGAGCTTTCTAGTGAATATGTTGATGCACCTCTGCGCTAATCTAGAGGCTATATATAAATAAAAAGTTATGACACCTGAAGAAATTGCGGCTACGCTTACAGAATTATTTGACACATCGGCTGTTACTACGACTGCTCCTGGATCGTGGCAAGTAGACACTCTTACTTTTCGGCTGTTGGTGCTGCTTTCCGAAGATAATACTTGGCTGCGAGTTTTACTGCCTATTCTGCCCATCCAAGAAGCCCAACCATTTTTAGAACAGTTCCTAGAAGCCAACTTTGATGACACTCAAGAAGTACGTTACGCTTTGTATGAAAGAGTAATTTGGGGGGTATTTCAACATCACAGTGATACTTTAGTGAGTGCAGATTTATCCAATGCAATCAACCGACTTTTATCTCTCCATCAGGCTAGATTAGATAATGTCTTTAATCAACTAATTGAAAGCCGCATCCGGCAAATTATTCAGGCAGCAAAACAGCAAGGACAATCTCTGCAAGCTACCATGCAAAGCTTAGAACGTTTTTACGCCGAAGGAATGATGGGCGAAATCAATCAAACTTCACAAGGACGAGAAGAAGTCTTAACTGCTTGGCGGCGTCAGTTAGAACGTTTATGGAATGAGAGTTAATTTCAGTTTTTCAGTTTTCATATTCAACCAATTTACAGATATATTTATCTATCATGAATCTCGTTGAAATCCTCAAAGAAGACTATCAAAGATTCCCAGTCAATCAAACTTACAGCATTTATGCCCCAGAGGTTTATTTTCAAGACCCGATGAATAAATTCCGTGGTGTTAAACGTTACAAAGCAATGATTAATTTTATCGAAACTTGGTTTTTAAATCCCAAGATGGACTTACATAATATTCAACGTTTAGGAGACACAATCAAAACTGAGTGGACACTTAGTTGGAATACTCCTCTCCCCTGGAAACCACGGATCTCTATTCCTGGTTGGAGTGAATTAGGTCTTAACTCTGATGGTTTGATTATTTCCCATATCGATTATTGGAACTGTTCCCGCTTAGATGTGGTGAAACAGCATTTTTCCTCTTGAAAAAGTGGATGATTCAAATAATATAATTATCATCAAAATCTTCATGGTTTGTAGTGAGGACTTTAGTCCTCTCTGACGAGATGCTACGCGAACAAAATTAGGACTGAATTCTTACTATTACACTAGATGTAATAACAAAAGTCATTAATTATGATGACGGCTGCCAAAAACCCTGAAATTTCTGCTGAATTAACTATACATACTAAAGCAGGGGAATTTTATGTGCAAACATAATTGGTATAAGATACTTTCCCTATTTATAAGAGGTTAATCACTACCCAATTTCTTGATAAAATCTTCATGTTCAGCAGACTGCAAACCTGCTTGTAAAACCTTCAACACACCCTGCATATTACCTGCTAATAACTCCGTCGCCGCTAACCACAACCCTGGAAATACCCGACTTCGCAAAATACCTTCATTGTCAGGTACTAATTCTAGATATTCACCCTGTTCTAGAGAAAACCAAGTCAATTTTTGGTCTAAAACTTGCCAAACAATATATTCTTTGACACCATTGCGACGATAAGCCTGTTTTTTGCTATGAAGATCGATAGTCGCACTACTAGCAGCAATTTCCACAACTAACTCTGGCGCACCTTCAATATAATCATCTTCACTCAGCCGCGTTTGACCACCTGCTTCCGGTTCAATCAACAGAACAATATCGGGTTGAGGTTCGTTATCTAAGTCTAAGCGGACGGTAGGTTCAACTCCCAACGCTACACCAGGAGTCGCAGCTTCGTAAGTACCAAGGCATGTCAAAATCCAACCATGCGGTTGACCGTGACTTCGGAAACGCAAAGCAGCAGGCATAATATAGACAATCCCTTCGATTAATTCAGCTTTTTTCAGGTTAGGGGTGGCATTGTAGCGACGCTCAAATTCGTAGCGGGTGAGTTTGTCGCCATTTTCCAAAGGAGGAATTGTCCAAAGCTGGGAGGGTGTTTTCACCATATTTCACCATAATTGTTGTGAAAATGAGCTTGTGTACATCTTAGCGAATTAGGTAAAAACGCTGCTGAGTAGGGAATGAGGGACTTATGACCTCTCTCCTAAAAGGAGAGAGGCTTTGAATTTTACTCTCCAAGGCTAGTAGGGAAGGGGCTGTTCTTGTTAGGTCTAATTTACTGAAACATTAAGATTTTTTTACAAAATCACCAGCAATGTTGTTGAAATTGATAGCTGTATCCCAAGCAGTAAATAGATTTCAGCCATATCGCCTCCCCTAAAACCCGCAACAAACCTTATTTTTTTTCAGCCAGCAGGTTTGAGAAAATCAGAAACGATTTAATAATCAAGCAGTTATAAGTAAATGGGCTGAATTAAAGATAATACCTCTCTCCAAACCTCTCCCCTTCTCTACCAACGGCACACTGGGCGATGCCTACGGCGGTAAACTACGCACCAAAGGGGTTGATGGTAAACTCTATCTTATATTTTTTACGCCCATTTACTTAGTTATTTGAGTTTAAAAGGGAGACACAAACATGAAATTGGCTTACTGGATGTATGCTGGTCCAGCCCACATCGGCACTCTGCGAATCGCTAGTTCTTTTAAAAATGTTCATGCGATCATGCACGCCCCACTTGGCGATGATTACTTCAACGTCATGCGCTCTATGCTATCGCGGGAGAGAGATTTTACTCCGGTGACAACCAGTGTCGTCGATCGCAACGTTTTAGCACGCGGTTCCCAAGAAAAGGTGGTAGATAACATCACCCGCAAGGATGCTGAGGAACACCCAGATTTGATTGTGTTAACTCCCACCTGCACCTCCAGCATTTTGCAAGAGGATCTGCACAACTTTGTCGAACGGGCGCAGTTGGAAGCGAAAGGTGATGTAATGCTGGCGGATGTGAACCACTACCGCTACAACGAACTGCAAGCCGCCGATCGCACTTTGGATCAAATTGTCCAATACTACATTGAAAAAGCCCGGAAGCGGGGCGAATTGGCAGAGGGCAAAACAGCAAGACCCTCAGTTAACATTATCGGTACTACCACCCTCGGTTTCCACAACAACCACGACTGCACCGAACTCAAACGACTGATGGCTGACTTGGGGATTGAGGTAAATACCTTAATTCCCGAAGGTGCTTCGGTGAATGACTTGAAGAAGATGTCCCAAGCCTGGTTTAACTTAGTACCTTACCGCGAACTCGGTTTGACCACAGCCCGTTACTTGGAAGAACAATTTGGCACACCTTATATAGACATTACTCCAATGGGCGTAGTGGAAACTGCCCGTTGTATTCGCAAGATTCAGCAGGTAATTAACGCTCAAGGCGCAGAAGTTGACTATGAAGACTTCATCAATGAGCAAACCTTACATGTCTCTCAGGCTGCTTGGTTCTCCCGTTCGATTGACTGTCAAAACTTGACTGGCAAAAAAGCTGTAGTCTTTGGTGACAATACCCACGCCGCCGCTATTACCAAGATTCTGGCGCGAGAAATGGGAATTCATGTTGTTTGGGCTGGAACCTACTGTAAATATGATGCAGATTGGTTCCGCGAACAGGTTAGTGAATATTGCGATGAAGTGCTGATTACAGACGATCATGGTGTAATTGGGGATGCGATCGCTCGTGTCGAACCCTCTGCCATTTTCGGCACGCAAATGGAACGCCATGTTGGTAAGCGCTTAGATATTCCTTGCGGTGTAATTGCTGCACCCATCCACGTCCAAAACTTCCCTATTGGTTACAAACCATTTATGGGTTACGAAGGCACGAATCAGATTACAGATTTGATCTACAATTCTTTCACTTTGGGAATGGAAGATCACCTCTTAGAAATCTTTGGCGGTCACGATACCAAAGAAGTTATTACTAGAGGAATTTCTGCTGATTCTGATTTGAATTGGACAAAAGATGGTCAAGCAGAATTGAATAAGATTCCTGGATTTGTGCGCGGCAAAGTGAAGCGTAATACTGAGAAATTTGCCCGCGATCGCGGTTTCAAAGAAATCAATGCTGAGGTATTGTACGCTGCGAAGGAAGCTGTTGGAGCTTAATAATAATTCAGCGATCAGCTATAAAACTGATAGCTAGAATTCCATAGAAGAGTGTTTTTTCAAATAAACACTCTTCTACTTATTATAAAATAATGTTTTTTGCATAAACTAATTTATTAAAAATGGTGTATTTATGAACAATAATCAATTATCCAGCAGATTGAACGAAAATAGACTGTACACCAGATTAGTTACTACACTCAAGATACTTCAGTTTGTCGGCTTTTTTATTGTAGTCATTTTTTTTATTATAATATTTTCAATATTTGGTCGAGCTTTAAGTTTTGGTGGAACTAATATATTTATTTTATTACCTTTAATTTATGTGATTATTCCCTGTATTATTATATATATTCTGACAGCAGCTTTAATAGCAATCATTGACCTATTAAGCCGTATAGAAAGGAATACAAGGCCTGAATAATAACTGAGGAAAATCATACATTGAAAGAGTTTTGTTGAGGAAAACGTGCTGTTACAACGTCCCCAAGCTGTAAAGAACGAAGAGAATATAAATCTAGTGTAGCACTGAGAAATTTGCCCGCGATCGCGGTTTCAAGGAAATCAACGCTGAGGTATTGTACGCTGCGAAAGAAGCTGTCGTGGCGTAGATTTGGGATTAGCTAGCAGACTTTGATTGATATAGAGGCGTTACTTAGACGAACGCCCTTACTATTATCAATAATCAATAATTGTAAAGATAATCCTCTGGATTGCTGAGGTCATTCAGATAGCCGTAATCCATAGATGTATCATAAGCCTCTTCAGAAAAATAGCCTTGGTTATAAGAATTATCAATTTCCTCAGCATTAAAAAAATTTATTTCTGATAAATACTTATTATCAGGTTTAGATTTATCAGAATGTTTAAATTCTCGATTAGGAACAGAGTTAAATTTTTCTAATATAGCTTTTGCTAAATTTCTGTTATAGCTTTTTGGATCGCTATGAGCAATTTCTTGAATTATTGGAAATGCATATTTAGGCAGGTTGATTAGAGAAAGAGCTTTTAAAGCGTATTGCCTAACTTGTGGTGCAGGGTAAGTTAGATTATCTAATAAAAGACGAATAACTAAAGCGCAGATATTTTTATAATTCTTGGCAAGTTTATGTATAGCTGAAGCGGCTAATCTTTTTTCGTCATAGGAGCTTTTTTTAGAGAGATATGGAATAAGATAAGAAATTGCTTCTTCTCGATTTGATTCCCCTAACTCAAATGGAGTCCATTTAGCCAGTTTGTCAGGTTGGTTATTTTCACAAAAAAGTTTTGCAGATGTTTGAAAATCTCTGATAGCTTCTTCCTTTTTTTTTAATTTATAGTAACTTTTTCCTCGACTGTAGTATGCTGCAACCAGGTTAGGATTAATTTGTAATGCTTGGTTAAACTCTTTAATTGCTTCTTGATACTCTCCAAAATGTAAACGAACTCTTCCACGCTGATAATGCTGAGTAGGGTTATTGAATTTGAGTTGTAAAACTGTACTATCGCCTCCTAAGAAATCTTGACGAATTTTTTCTAGCTGACGTATAGCATTTAAATATTTAGGAGTTATGTATATCGTCTGTTTTAAGTCTTCAACTGCACCATCATAATTGCCTATTTCAGCTTTAGTTATACCTCTATAGTAATAAGTATGGGCATTATTAGGATTAAGATTTAATGCTTCATTCCAAGCCATAATTGCACCTTGATGATCTCCTCGTTGACGACGATCAACTCCTAAGTTAAAGTAATTAATAAATATTTTAATAGTAGTATTTTGCTGATACAGACTCTCTTGTTGTGGAAGTTTATCAACCTTTTTGTTATCAACTAAATTTATTGAGTAATTACATTCTTCTTCATCTATAAGGTCAAGTTCATCAGAAGGTGAAGGATCATAATATGAATTATCTATAAGCTCTGATAAATCATCACCATAACTATTACTCAGATAATTAGAACTAATTCCATTAATTCCGCCTTGCATTGTAACACCCTCTAAACTCACACTTCAATCGTATGTTTTAGCTCAACGAGTTACCTCAGAAAATCTTCGGTTAACAATGCAATAAATAAGTTAGTCCATCTCGATGTATCTACGAAAGTAAAAGTACTGTTTTTTTAAAGACTGAAAAACAAGAAGCTTTTCAGTCTGTGAGAATTGGTTGCACAGTTGGGTTAACTGAAGCTTAATTTAATTTTTGTTTTTGGATTTTTTCCCATTCCCCTTGAATACTTTGTAATGCCTTCAAGGTACGATTCAAACGAGCTTTCTTTAACTCAGGAGTCTCTTTTTGGAATAAACTTGGAGAATTTATTACTTTATATAGTTCAGATTGGGTGGAATGCAAGCGATCGCTCAAACAGCGTTCAAAGATTTCATCATTACCACTGCTCACATTTTCTACTAATTGACGATATATATAATCTTTAGAACTGATTTGACCTTTGAGGTCAGTATTAACAATTTCCTCAATTAACTTATAGTAGCAGTCAGATAGTGCAGTTGACATATCTGCTGCTAAATTATTTTTTTCAGAGGTAGAGGGATCGGATATTTCTTTTTTAATTGGCGTTACGAAAGTTTCCTCAGAATGAGGGAATTCTTCTTTAGTGGGTGTTGGTAAAGTTTTCCGAGAATTTGTAGGTGAAGAATTTGCTTTAGAATTAGATAAGTAATAATCTGCTAAAGAGCCACAGAGAAACTCTTCACGAAAGCGGTTTATTTTGGCACGTGACTGGATTTTGCGGTAACGACGTTTCTGATACCATAAACCAGAAATGAGTAAGCCTGCGATCGCTCCTATGCCAACTCCTGCCATAGCAACCTTGCCATCTTCTAAAGCTTGATTTTGTTGCCCAGATTCAACAATCGGATTGGAAGATGTACTTTGAGTAATAGCATAGTTACTGGCTGAACTTAGCTGTATGCTAGTGGCGATCGCCGCAGCCGACAGTATCAATCTAAATACTAACTTTGATTTCCACATAATTTTACACTTTAAAAATATGTTGTCTATTTCTGGAGACTAACCGCCTCCCCAAGGAGTGAATAGTTAATAATCAAACTAACTAGATATCTCTTTTACTAAAGAAGTTCCACTTCACTTATATAAAAAATAAACTTTCTCAATAGTAGTTTCCACAATATTTTCTTATTTTTTAACATTATTTGCGGTTTAGGAATCTTGACAAAGCCATATATTAATACCATTTCTCAAAGTATCTGTATGAGGTATTTCTTAAAATGGTGATGATTTATAGCGATCGCATAATCAAATAGCATTGAGTTCGGTAGGCAATAGTCGAGGATGTGCGATCGCTGCTAGGCTCTCCTTTGGTATCGCATATTGCTGAACATAAAGTCTATAAATGACATTAATTTGCAGGTGCTGTAGCAGAATTTGGCATAAATAGCACCAGTACCTCATCGGTAGTGTAGTGTTAGAGATTGTCATAGCCCATTGTAGACATCGCCTCTTGGATTTGAAAAGTATGAGCCAATAAAATGTAAACTTTCAAAGACTTGCACCAAGTTTCTAACTACCTTGCTCTTTAATTTCTCTGTGCGTAGTTCTATTTATAGAATAGGTGCTTCCTCGAAAGCTCAACTTATGAGTTGCTTGTGGTGTAATGATTCCAGTCGATTGCGTATTAGGATCGGCGCCAACAACATAAGTACATCCTCGAAAGCTCAACTTATGAGTTACTGATGGTGTGGTTTCTCGATCTAATTTGGGGTTGAGGTCATGACGATAGGAAGCTCCACGATAGATTAAGTGATAATCTGGTTCCGATTTGGGAACTGGCTGTTGTGTATATTGTGTTTCCCTGCTGACTACTTTGCTTGTATAATACTCGTAGCTTGTACTGATAAGAATAAGAGTTAACAGTAGAAGTAAAATTTGCCAAGGAGCCAACATTAAACCCAAAATCAGGCTGATAGCTGCAAATACAGTTACTAAATGTGAGATTTCATTATTTCTATTTTTGAATAAAAAATAGCCAGTGATGAAACAAACACACGGAAAAATGAAAAAGTACAAAGCCATATTTCCTACATTCGCAACTAAAAGCAAAGGGTTTATAAAGCAGATTGAACTTAATTTTAAAAGTTGTTGTTTATTTTACCTCCAATCAGCTTAAGAAGTTACCGTGCTACTGGAGTAAAAGTTTTACGTTGAGGTATCTGTATTAGCTGCGATCGCAAAGAAAAATTAATACTCAAGACTATCTCAAACCTTTGGCCCGGAGTTCAAGGGTTATGTATTCATTTAGAGAGGTTACAGGCGTGATATGGAGTGGATGCTCAGTGTAAAGCCTTTGCTGAACTATATGAAGATATTACCTTATAGCGATGTCATGTAGCGATCGCATTCCTTAACGCAGAAATTTACTGATAAATAAAAATTAAAAGCGAACAAATATCACAATACAAAATTATTACTTCGGGGATCTAATAGGCAGAATAACCCACTACAGCTTTAACCGATGTGTCTCCGGCAACGAAGTAAAAAAAGCATCATAAAAGCCTCGCAATCTCGCGTATTAAAAAAAAGTATATGCATGTTACTGTTTTAATCTCATTGTCTTCCCTTCGCTCCTTTCCCTATGCATCTGCACTATTTACACCCCCAACACCTTGAAGAATTAGTCAAGAGTAGTGGTATAGACTTACACTTAGTGCATCTCAATTTTAGATCGCTCCAAGGTGTAACAGCTTATGAGTACCTGTTAATTTCTGAGCTACTTCCCCGCACCAATACCGGAATGGTGAAAAGTAGTTGGTTGCAGCGTTACGCTCACATCACAGAAGGTGGTTGGTGGTGTTCGGGACTAGACCCTCTAAATAATTGGCAAATGATGGAATGGGGATGCTTTAAGCCAAACCAACCCCGACAAAATCACAATGGCAAGTCCATCAAGTACGAGCATCCTCCCAGCACACCAACGCGGGTGTTTTGTTTGCGGGTAACGTTGCAAGTGTGGCAGCAAGTCGCTGGGCGTTACAATTTGGTCATGCCTAATAATATCACCATTACTCCTGATGGGGAGGCTGGGGGCTTTTGGCAATGGGTAATGCAACAGAACATCCCCCTCATCATCTGCGAAGGTGTAAAAAAAGCAGCCACATTGTTGACGCAAGGATATGTAGCCATTGCTATTCCCGGAATTACCAGTGGTTATCGGGTTGTGAAAGATGAATTTGGTAAAGTTACCCGTCGTCAGCTAATTCCCGATTTAGCCGCGTTTGCAATTACAAAGCGCAGCTTTTACATTTGTTTTGATTTTGAAACTCAACCCAAGACAATTGCTGCTGTAAATAATGCTATTTCTCAACTTGGCTGTTTATTTCAGCAAAAAAATTGCCCTGTAAAAGTCATCGAACTTCCGGGTATAGAAAAAGGGGTTGATGAGTTTATTGTTGCTAAGGGTGCAAATAGTTTTGAGAAAGTTTATCGCCAAAGTGTTGATTTAGAAATTTATCTTGCTCAAACCAAACCCCACACCGAGTTAAGCATTCCTGCGGCACTTACCTTCAACCGTCCTTATATAGATGAAATACCTTTTCCCACCTCTGGATTAGTAGGAGTCAAATCAGCGAAAGGAACGGGGAAAACTACGGCATTGCAAGGCGTTGTTCAACAAGCAAAAAGTCGAAACCAACCTGTTTTGTTAATTACTCACAGAATCCTACTTGGACGATTCTTGTGTGAAAAAATTGGTATTCAATGGGGAACACATAAAGAAGATGGTGAGAAAAAGATTAATAAAACACTTACCCCTGCTCCTCCCATACTGCGCTCTCTATTCCCTCAGCAATCTTTCGGCTTGTGCGTTGATTCAATTTGGAAACTTAACCCAGAACATTGGCGGGGAGCAATAGTAATTTTAGATGAAGTAGAGCAATCTTTATGGCATCTGTTAAACAGTAATACTTGTAAGCATAAACGGGTAAAAATATTAAAGTTATTCCAGCAACTCATTGCAACAGTTTTAACAAGTGGGGGGTTAGTAATTGCTCAAGATGCTGATTTATCAGATGTTTCACTTGAATATTTACAGGGATTGGCAGGAATTAAATTAACACCTTGGGTAGTTCTCAATCAGTGGAAGCCTCAGCAAGGTTGGGACATAACTTTTTATGATTCACCGAATCCAACACCGCTAATTCACCAACTAGAATTGGATTTACTTGCTGGACGTAAATGTTATGTTACTACCGATAGTCGGGCTGGGCGTTATAGTTGTGAAACAATTGAACGTTATTTGAAAGAAAGGCTACAAAAATTACGGCGGCAATTTCCTAAAACTCTGGTAGTTAGTAGTCACACTACAAATACACCTGGTCACGCAGCAGTTGATTTTATTGCAGCAATCAATCAAAAAATATCTGAATATGACGGCGTTTTTGTTACCCCTAGTCTTGGTACAGGAATTAGTATTGATGTCCAACATTTCGACCGTGTTTATGGCATTTTTCAAGGGGTAATTCCTGACTCGGAAGCAAGACAAGCGTTAGCAAGAGTCAGGGATGATGTACCGCGTGTTGTCTGGTGTGCTAAACGAGGTATTGGTTTAATTGGTAGTGGGAGTACAAATTATCGCTTGTTATCTGATTGGTATCAAGAAAATCAAAAAGAAAACTTAGCTTTGCTGAGTCCCCTACATAAAATAGATGTGGATTTACCCTTAGTTTATGACCCGATTCATTTGCGAACTTGGGCGAAGTTATCTGCAAGGGTAAATGCTTCTATTCGCCTCTATAGACAATCGATGCAAGATGGTTTGATTGCTGATGGGCATCAAATTCAGGTGCGGAGTAATGCGGTTCACAATAATATTATTCGAGATTTACGCCTAGCCTTTTTAGCAACCGATGCCGATGATTTAGTTACCCGCAAAAGGTTAATTCTAGAAATTGTTAAAGTTCAAAAAGATTGGGCACAAAGTCGTCAAAAGGCTAAAGAAATTAAACGTAAAATTAAAGATATTAAGCAGCAAAATCAACTATCGGTAGCAACTGCTGTCGCTAATGCTAAAGATATCGATTATGTAGAATATGAGCAGATGTTAGTTAAGTATTCTCTAACGGATGGAGAACGCAACCAAATTAACAAATATATTCTTAGACAAAGATATGGTGTAGAAATTACTCCTTGGCTGAAGTTGCAGGATGAACAAGGATACTATCGTCAACTATTAATTCACTATTATTTAACTCACGAAAGCGAGTATTTTCACGTTAGGGATGAGCAAGAATGGCATCTGCAATTATCTTGGGGTGAAGGAAAAGTTTTTCTCCCAGATTTAAAAACTTACACGCTCAAAGTTGAGGCTATGAGAGCTTTAGGGATGCTTCAGTTTATTGAAGAAAAACGAGAGTTTGTTGAAAACGATCCAGATTTGATATTGCTGAAAAATGTCGCGTTTCAACATAGTAAGCATATTAAAAGAGCGCTTGGGATTAATTTGGTTGGGGAGAAAGAACAGGTTTCGGCAATAAAAATACTCAGCCGACTATTAAATTTATTGGGGTTGAAGCTGAAGCGAGTCAATGAGGTTTATCAAATTGATTTAAAAACACTATATGATGGCAGAGAGAAAATATTTGCTGTTTGGCATCAACGAGATGAGTTGATGTTGGTTCATGTTAAAAGTGTTGGTTATGAATTGCCTGATTATTCTTCTGATTGGAAGTTTGAAATTATGCAAACGAAGTCTGGAAAGTCCAACCAGATGGTGTCTATGCCTACTCTTCCGTTATCAACGATATAGTAATACCAATTGAGTTATGATAAAATACGGAACCCCAAAAACTCTAAGATAAACGAGTTGAGTAAATTCTGAATAATAAAGAAGGTGAAATGGAGCCAACGCCAGAGCAGTTGAAATCCTTCTATCGAATGTCAGTAAGGATGAGCAATTTACTGCGACCAATAAATCTGGTGCGAATGGACGAAAGGACAAAACGCATAGTAATGTTGGTTGGAGAGACAATAGAGATAGAGATTTATCCTAACGGGGAGGTGGTTACAAAATGACACAGCCCAATTTTGCAAATATGACGGATGCTGAATTACGAGCTTATGTATTGCAAAACCCTGAAAATACTGAAGCTTTTCATGCGTATGTTGACCGTTTGCACGCGGCTAATCCAAATCCAAGACTAATGTCGATTGAAGAGGCTGAAGCTGAATTGGAAAGGAGAGTTAATCAAGGTCAAAAATAGTAAGTAAATTAAGAGTGCTGGGTGAAAATCTAGCGCTCTTTATAAAGCCAAAAAATTATTATATGAATGCGGAAGATTTTTTTAACCAAGGATTAAACCAAAATTTGCAAGGTGACTATCAAGCAGCGATCGCAGCTTACACCCAAGCAATCAAGTTAAATCCTGACTATGCCGAAGCTTACCATAATCGAGGGCTGATTTTAAGTGGTCTCAAAGATTATCGCACTGCGATCGCTAACTTTAATCGCGCCATCGAAATTAATCCTAGTTTTGCCACAGCCTATTATAACCGCGCTAATGCTCGTTACTTTTTAGCCGATTATGAAGGAGCGATCGCAGATCATAACGTAGCATTACAAATCGATCCCAATCTAGCGCAATCTTACCACAGCCGGGGGAATGCCTACTTTGCTTTGGAAAACTACGACAAAGCGATCGCAGACTATATCCAAACAATCGAAATGAGTACCCAATTAGCTGATAATATCAATATTGATATTGCTAACGCTTATCATAATCGCGGCGTAACTCGTTTTGAACGTGGCGATCATCAAGGAGCAATCGCAGATTTTCAGCAAGCTTTACAATGGCATCCCCATTTTGCCGCAGCTTACAGCAATCGCGGTAACATCCACCATATTTTAGGCAATTATCAAGAAGCGATCGCTGACCATAACCAGGCATTACAATTAGATCCTAATTTGGCAGAGGCTTATCATAACCGAGGTAATGCTCACTACGCTTTAGCAGATTATCAAAGTGCGATCGCAGATTACAACCGCGCCCTAAAAATCAATCCCAACTTTGCCGGAGCATATTATAATCGAGGTCTTGTGCTTGCTCACCTCAAAAACTATCAGGAAGCAATTGAAGACTTTAACCAAGCATTAAAGCTGAATCCTGATGATGTGCAAGCCTATTGTGAGCGTGGTCTGGTTCGTAGTACTCTTGAGGATTATGAGGGTGCGATCGCAGATTACGATCGAGCTTTACAAGAAAACCCGACTCTCGCTTTAGTATATGGCTTTCGCGCTAATGCTCGTCGGCGATTAGGAGATTATCAAGGTGCAATTGAAGATAGCAATCGCCTATTACAACTCAATCCTAATTTAGCAGAAGGATATTGTGATCGCGCGGCGGCTCGTCGTTCTATAGGAGATTATAAAGGTGCAATTAAAGATTACGATCGAGCATTGCAAATTAATGATAACTTAGCCGCAGCTTATTATGGTCGGAGTATTGCTCGTGAAGCCCTGCAAGATTTACAGGGTGCAATTGATGATAACACTCAAGCCATAGAGCTTGTTCCTGATTTTTCTCAAGCGTATTGCAATCGGGGAAATGCTCGTCGTCTTTTAGGAGATGAACAAGGAGCGATCGCAGATTATAACCAAGCATTAAAAATTAATCCTGATTTAATTGAAGCATATTACAACCGAGGTTCCACCCATTATGCTTTAGAAGCTTATGAAAGTGCGATCGCAGATTACACCCAAGCTTTGCAAATAAATCCCCAATCAGCTGCATTTTACAGCGATCGCGCTAATGCTCGCTATGCCCTAGAAGATTATCAAGGGGCAATAGAAGATTACAGTCGAGCGATCGCGATCGACCCCAGCTTTGCCGAAGACTGGTACAATCGGGGTCGTAGTCGTTCTCTATTGGGAGATTTACCAGGAGCGCTTGCAGACTTAAACCAAGCCTTACAGCGTCAACCTAATTGGGCTTCAGCTTACATCCTTCGGGCAGATGTCTACCGGAATTTGGGAGACTCTCAGGGAGCAATTAAAGATTTTCAGAAATCCGCAGACTTATATTACCAAGAAGGGAATATCCAATATTATCAACAAATTATTGAGCTAATTGAACAGCTTAGATGAGTGGATTAGTCATTTGTCATTTGTCATTTGTCATTTGTCATTGGAAAGAGGCAGAGGGGAAAGAGGTAATTTTATTCTCCCTCCAGTCCCCTGCTTCTTCCCCACTTTCTACTCCTTTGTTTCTTCAAAGCGAAAGCGTTCCATGAAGCGACGGTCAATCCAATCTTTGTAATGCCACAAGAGTTTGTGGGGTGGTAAAGTAAAAGTGCCTCGTGTTGCGATCGCTCGTTTGTCTCCTGTACCAATTAAACTCAAATATTGTTTTTGTGGCTTATAAGGTTTGAGCGACTTATCTAATAAAATTCGCTGCAAATTCTCAAACAAAGGTTTGCCTTGTCTGACAGCAAATACCCCAGCTTTTGGACGTGGATGATTTACCATCGTGGCAATGTCACCAGATGCAAATACCTGCGGGTGCGTTTGAGATTGCAACGTATCTTCTACCAAAATAAAACCTTGCTCATCAGTTCCTAGTCCAGCGTTCTTTAACCATTCGGGTGCTGATGCTTGTGTTACCCAGAAAATCTTGTTGCACTCCACTGTCAAACCAGATTCACATTTAATTTCAAATACTTCTTTAGCTTCATTATGGGCTTTAGGTGCAATTTTACACACAGATTCTCCCAGATGTAACTTAATCCCTTGGTCAGTTAAAATTTGCTGAAGTTGATGCCGCACTGATTGATGATAATTGGGCATCAGTTCTTGTCCGCGCTGGAATAAATGAATTTCTATGTTTTGAATAGATTGTCGATCATCCAAAATCCGATGTAAACGAGATTGCATCGATAGCGCTAATTCTACACCGCCAGCGCCACCACCGACGATCGCAATCCTAATTGGTTCTTGAGGATTTTTACCTACGGTTTCAATTAGTTCATACCAATGTTCTAATAACTGCGATACTGGTTTAGCAGCGATCGCATATTCTGCCGCACCTGATACAGACAGTATGGCCGGAGTGCTGCCAATATCAATAGACAGCACATCAAAATCTACCGCAAGTCCGTTATCACAAAGAACTTTGTTGTTTTTTAAGTCAAGGGCAACTACTGTGTCAATATACAATTGTACTTGAGCAAAGTTCGCCAAGGGTTGCAAGTCAATATGGCATTCATTGTGGCTGTAAAATCCGGCAATATGTCCTGGTAACATCCCAGAGTAGGCTGTCTCTGATGCTGTGGTAATCAGTATCAAGCGTACTCCTGTTAACGGTTTGATACCGAACATTTTTATAACAATAGCATGGCTGTGACCGCCACCAATTAACACCAAGTTTTTAACTATTGATTGTATATTTTGCTGAGGTTTAATAGTCATTTTTAGTTAATCAATGATTATAAATAAATCAAAATTATCATGACGAGAGTTAATTGTCCGTGAAGACTAAAGACTAGTGAATACAACTGATTATTGGGAATGTCTACTTAAGGAGGAAGTTATATTTTCCATTTTGTAGTTTCCATAAATAAATTTCAGTACTAACTATGTATGAAACAATAGCAGACGTAAATAATTTATTCAACAAAATTAGAAATTGAAATTTATTTCCATTAATTATTAATGCCTTTCATGCCATGAAAAACATTTTATCAAAAAGTCACATCCAGCTATCCCAAATATTCCTGCGGATACCTGTTTTCCAGAAACAAGTTAAACAAAATCAGCATCAGTCGCTAAAACGACGCTTCAGAATAGCAAGCCAACAGCTAGAAAATAACACTCTAGAAATCAGTCTAGCTGTAATCAATGATTTAGAACAAATTGCTAATACCTATCCACAGTACCATTGGACGATCGTAGATATTCTTACTAGTTTTGTACGAAAAAATGCTCCTTATATACCCCAAGAGGAAGTAACGAGCCACGTGTCAACAAAAATTCGTTTAGATATTCAAGCCGCGCTGACTGTTATCGCCAGAAGAGATGCAAACAAAGACCCAGTAAATGAGCAACTTGATTTGAGCTTCACGGATATCAGAGGAGCAAACTTGAAAGGGGCGAATCTCCAACAGATAAATCTCTATCAAGCTAATCTAGCTGGGGCTAATCTTAGAGAAGCAAATCTAGCGGGGGCAATACTTAGTGCAGCTAATCTAGAAGGAGCTAATTTATATCTAGCGAACTTAGAAGGAGCAATCCTCAGTGCAGCTAATCTAGAGAAAGCTAATCTTTCTAAAGCTAACCTGCATCGTGGCAGTTTATATCTAGCTAGCTTGCATGGAGCAATTCTTTATGACACCATACTTGATGAAGCAAACCTCAGAGAAACCAAATTTTCTGAGTAATATCATATCCGCTTGATTGCTTATTAAACGCTAAAAACTCCACCCCAGCAAAACCACGCTTTGTCTTCCCTACCCTTATTAAAGAGGGGATTAAGGGGAAGAATGCAAGTCAATGAAAAATTTTTCCCTACTCTTTAGTAGAGCCGTGATTAATTGCCTCTCTCCTCATTCTCTATTTTCAGCGTAATTCGTAATTTTTGTAGCGCAAGCGTTTCTTGATGTGTGACGTAAAATTATATTAGATATAATTCCCTAGTTCAATAAGTGTTTTGACACCTATTATAAATTTCTGCTAAATGCTATACTATTTTTCCTCAACATCTAAGTAATAATTCTAGGTTGTAAGGAAAATTTTTACCATGTCTTCTAAAAAGACAGACGCTCTTTTGAATTGGTTGATAACTTTAACAGCTATATTTGGCTGTTCGTTGACTGTAATTTTCTTTGCCTTGTCCAATATTAAAGAATTGTCAATTCAAGAAAAAATCCAGTTTAGAAACCAAGCTTTAACAACTACTGCAATAGTTTTTCTGGCATCGACAGCAATGTTTAATACTTATTATGCAGCAAGACGTGCCCAAGCGATGCACAAGAGTGCGATCGCATCTGAGAAAAACTTAGAAATTGGCTTGCAAAATGCCAAACTCAATCAAGACAGATTGATTGCAGAGCGCTTTATGGGCGCAATTGCCCAGCTTGGCCATGAAAAAGTTGAAACTCGGACAGGTGCAATTTATGCTTTAGAAAGGGTTGCTCAGGATTTTCCTCAAGAACACTGGACAATTATGGAAATTCTCACTGCCTTTGTGCGAGAGAATGCACCCATCCAACACCTAAAAGGCGAGCAACAAAAGCCGGAATATCAAGGAGCAATTTACTCAAGTCGGCGTAGAAGTGGGTCGCGTCCGACACCGCAGTTAGAGCAAAATCTCCATGAAGAATTCCCCAAAATACGCACCGATATTCAAGCAGCTCTAACTGTTATTGGCAGGCGTAATTTACTCGAAGACCCAAAAGATCAAAAACTTGATTTACGTAACACCGACATTAGACAAGCAGACCTACTAAAAACCAACCTGCAACAAGCAGACCTGCGTGGGGCTGACTTGAGTGGGGCTGATTTACGTGGGGCTGACTTGAGTGGATGTGACCTTAGCGGCGCTAAACTCATTAGGTCGATTCTCTATGAAACAAAATTAATAAAAGCTAGTTTATATGGAGCCAACCTTTGTTGGGCTAACCTGAATCGTACTAACCTCTCTGGAGCTAACCTGCGTTCAGCCAACCTCTCTGGTGCAAGTCTGCGTGCAGCTAATTTACAAGGGGCGAACCTTTATAAAGCTAATTTGCAACAAGCGACCTTAAAAGCTGCTAATCTCTCTGGAGCAAAGTTGTTTTTAGCTAATTTACAAGGAGCAAAATTGGGTAAAGCCAACTTGCAGCAAACGGGTTTGATTGGTGCTAATCTTTGTGGGGCGAATCTGAATGGAGCTAACCTTTCTGGGGCTAATTTGAATGCAGCCAAACTCCACCAAACAGAAGTCTATTTTGCCAACCTCTCAGAAGCTAGCTTAACGGAAGCTGACCTGTATCAGGCTAATCTGATTGGAGCAAACCTATATAGGGCAACCTTTTATCAAGCTAACCTGACTCAGGCAAACCTCATGGGAGCTAACTTTTCACAAGCTAATCTCAATGATGTCAAATTGGAAGGGACAATTTTGACAGGAGCAAAAAATTTAGAGTTGCATCAGATTAGAGAGGCACTTGGCGATCGCACCACTCGCCTACCTGATTATATCGAAGCACCTACACATTGGCGGCAATCGAGTTAAGCGATCGCAGCATCATTAGTTATTTGGGCGTATTCTACCGTTTTCACTTAGTGCCATAGTTTTTACCAAAATTCTCCGTAAAAATCACCAAAAAATCTTCAACTACCCGAACATTGGAAAGCTCAAGTTTCAGAGGATGTTTGAAAAGTCGTAAAGTATACTATAAACCCCACTTCCATTCCTCTCCCCGTTGGCGTCAACCTGCCGTTAGGCAAGTAAAGAGAGGCTTTGAAACCTCCATTCCCTAGTAGGGAAGCTACGGTGTACACACAAGTCTGAAATAGCTGATTAACCAGGGTTTTACCCCACCCTAACCCTCCCCTTGCAAAGGGGAGGGAATTAGATTTCCGGCTTCCCCCCAATGCATCGGGGGGATTGAGGGGGGTAATTCGACTTGTGTGTACACCGTAGAGTAGGGAAGAGGGGCTAGGGGGGTTAGGTTTCCGAGGTTTTTATGTGATTAAAAATACTTTTTAAACATCCTCTCACCCTTAGATACTGAAACTTGAACCTTTGAGCTTCATCGCTGAACCTTTAAGCTTCATCGTTGAGCCTTTGAGCTTCATCGTTGAGCCTTTGAGCTTCATCGTTGAGCCTTTGAGCTTCATCGTTG
>NZ_JAVRCL010000004.1:120620-187565 GCF_034530775.1 Nostoc sp. DedSLP04
AACCTTTTAGCTTCATCGTTGAACCTTTGAGCTTCATCGTTGAGCCTTTGAGCTTCATCGCCGAACCTCTGAGCTTCACCGTTGAACCTTTGAACTCAAACGGTTCAGTTAGAGACGGAAACAGAGAAAATATTCCCTGAGTAAGAGACAATGAATAAGACATCTGTCCTACGCTAATTATCCTATGGGGATAAAACACAGAGATGTCTCTAACAAAGCAGCTGGAAATTTTAGATTTAATTCGGGAACTTCGTCAGCAGCTCAATCTTTCTCAGAAACAGTTTGCTGCTAAAGTCGGAGTTTCTTTCAAAACAGTCAACCGTTGGGAGAATGGGCATACAGTCCCTTCACTGATAGCGCTAAAACTAATAGAAGAAATGTTACGGAAGATGGGTGAACCTGGCAAAAGACTGCTAACTCAGTATTTTCCAGAAGCAGAGTAGGGTTATGAGTCGTAAGGCAAGGGCATCTGAATCTCAAACAATCTTTGCTGGCGGTAGAGACAAGGGCGCATTCATCCGGGAGAAACTGCTGCATTATGGTGTTGCTTTTCTATCCGTTGCCTTAGCACTATTGGCAACTCTGCTACTCCATCCATATCTCATGCCAACGCCTGCGGCACTATTTTTTGCTGCGGTGATGGTGAGTGCCTGGTACGGTGGCTTGGGGCCAGGGTTACTTGCTACCCTTTTGTCTACTTTTGCAGTCAATTACTTCTTTTTTAAGCCACTCGATGCGCAGAACATTACAAATCTGAATATTCTAGTTCCCTTGGTAGTGTTCATCCTGACAGCAGGATTAATCAGCTGGCTTAACGAATCACGCCGCGCAGCCCAACGGCAAGTAGAGGCAAGCCTGAAGTCACTATACGAAAGTGAAGCTCGGTTTAGTCGCTTAACCGAGTCCAATATTATTGGGATGATTGTGGCTAATCTGAACGGCTTAATCGTTGAAGCCAATGATGCCTTTCTCAAAATGCTCAATTATACCCATGAGGATTTGCGCTCTGGTCGAATCCGCTGGGGCGAGATCGTTCCACTCCAATATATTGAGGTAAGCGAGCAAGCGATTCAAGAACTAACAATGACTGGGAGTTGTAAGCCCTTTGAGCAGGAATACATCCGCAAAGACGGCTCTCTAGTTCCCGTTCTAGTTGGTTTTGCTAAACAGGGAGATCGGACAATCATTGGTTTTGTACTTGACTTAAGCGAACGCAAACAAGCCCAAGCAGAAGCCCAGCATCGCTCCCGCCAAGCAGAAGAAGCCCAGAGCATTTTGCAAATGCTTCTAGAACACGTCCCAGAGGGAATTACGATCGCTGGTGGCCCCCCTGATTTCCCAATCATCGCTAACAGCAAACTCGCGCAAAAACTTTTGGGCAGACCGAATGAATCTCTGATTGGTATGTCTTCTGAATCTTATGTTCAGCTTTACAGTCTGTTCTTGGCTGATGGTGTAACGCCGCTCACCTTAGAGCAACTACCTTTATACCGTGCTACGCGCTATGGCGAAATCATCCGCGATGAAGAATGCATCATTGAACGTCCAGATGGTACTACAATTACAGCGATCGCCAATGTCGTACCAATTCGAGATTCCCAAGGTGAGATTATTGGTGCAATAGATTGCTGGCGCGATATCACCAACCGTAAGCTCATAGAAGAAGCACTGCGGCAACGAGAAACAGAACTTCGTTTAATTACAGATACACTGCCAGTTCTGATTACCTTTGTAGATTCAGAACAACGCTACCGCTTCAACAACCGAGCCTATCAAGATTGGTTTGGGCATTCGACGGTAGAAGTTTATGGAAAGCATCTTTGGGAAGTATTGGGTGAATCCGCTTATGAAGTGCTTCGTCCTTATGTGGAACAAGTACTAGCAGGAGAACAGGTAACATTTGAAAGTCAAGTTCCTTATAAAGATGGTGGCACACGTTACATTAATGCTATTTACGTTCCCCAGTTTAATAGACAGGGAATCGTTGAAGGGTATGCGGCGTTAGTCACCGATATTAGCGAACAGCAAGCTGCGCTACGCGATCGCAACCAGGCAGAAGCAGCACTGCGCGAAAGTGAATCCCGCTTTCGCCAGATGGCAGATACCACTCCCATACTGGTGTGGATGTCCGGCACTGACACACTTTGTAACTACTTTAATAAATTCTGGCTAGATTTTACCGGGCGGACTCTGGAGCAAGAGATGGGCAATGGGTGGGCTGAAGGTGTACATCCCGATGATTTTCAGCGTTGCTTAGATACATACACCAATGCCTTTGATGCCCGACAAAAATTTACAATGGAATATCGCCTCAGACGCTTTGATGGCGAATACCGTTGGCTTTTGGATACTGGTGTGCCACGCTTGACACCAACAGGAGAATTTCTCGGCTATATCGGCTCTTGTGTTGATATCCACGATCGCAAGTTAGCAGAAAAAGCGCTACGTGACAGCGAGGAGCGATACCGAATTTTAACGGAAGTCTCACCGCAAGCTATTTGGATGGGCGATCGCGATGGTGGTATTACCTATTGCAATCAACACTGGTTGGATTTCACCGGACTGACAATGGAGCAGACTACAGGCTATGGCTGGATTTATGCCATTCACCCCGATGACCGCGATCGCGTCTTTAAAAGTTCGATGCAGGCTGTTGCTAACGCGACCAACTACGAAATAGAAATTCGCTTTCGTCAAGTTTCTGATGGTAGCTATCGTTGGCATATTGTCCGGGGTTTACCATTTCGAGATCCAAGCGGACAGATTATCAAATGGGTGGGCATCGCCAGCGACATTCACGATCGCAAAGTTGCCGAAGCCGCCCTGCAACAACTCAACGAAATGCTAGAGCAGCGAATTCAAGAGCGCACTGCCCAACTCGAAGCCGCTAATAAAGAACTCGAATCCTTCTCTTACTCAGTCTCTCACGACTTACGGGCACCACTGCGCCACATCGCCGGATTTGTCGAATTGCTTCAGAAGCGCCATAGCTCAACAAGCTTAGACCAAACAAGTCAGCGCTATTTAAAAATAATTGCCGACACTGCCAAACAAGCAGGAATACTGATCGATGAGTTGCTGACATTTTCTCGGATGGGGCGCACCGAAATGCGCTACATCAACCTCAATATGGAGGAATTGGTAGATGAGGTAAAACGCGATTTAATTGCAGAAACTCCAGGACGCACAATCCATTGGCACATCGAATCACTGCCAGAAGCGCAGGGCGATCCCTCCATGCTGCGGCTGGTGCTTCGCAACCTGATAGGCAATGCCGTAAAATATAGCCAGACTCGAAACCCAGCAGAAATTACTGTTGGCAGTATTGAGAATGAAAACGAAGTTGTCTTTTTTGTACGAGATAACGGCGTAGGCTTTAATATGCAATATGTCCACAAGCTATTCGGAGTATTTCAACGTCTGCATAGCGACCCACAATTTGAAGGCACTGGTGTTGGATTGGCAAACGTGCAACGCATTATTCATCGGCATAATGGTCGAGTTTGGGCAGAGGCTGTAGTTGACAGTGGCGCCACCTTTTATTTCTCGCTGCCTAAGTTGTCCAAGAAGGAGAGTGAATGAAAGAACTGAAGAGGATTTTGCTAATTGAAGACAGCGCCAACGATGCAGAGTTAATCCTAGCCGCCTTGTCAGAAAACCATCTCGCCAATGAAGTAGTGGTGGTACGTGATGGCGAAGAAGCATTAGATTATCTTTATCGCCGCGGGTTGTTCCGGTTGCGAATGGAAGGGTATCCTGTTGTGGTGTTGCTCGATTTGAAACTGCCTAAAATCGATGGACTAGAAGTGTTGGCGCAACTCAAATCTGACCCAGTAATGCGAGTAATTCCAGTGGTAGTATTGACCTCTTCCCGCGAAGAGCCTGACCTAGTTCGCTGCTACGAGTTAGGGGTCAATGCTTATATTGTCAAACCAGTAGATTACCGTGATTTTGCCGATTCTATTAAAGGTGTTGGCTTGTTTTGGGCAGTGATCAATCAGCCTCCAGTTGGGGCTTTACCTCCAGCACCTCATCCTCAAAAGGAGAGCAACTAATGAATCTCCTGCGTTTCCTCCTTTTGGAAGATAGCCTGTTAGATGCAGAGCTAGCCCAAATGATATTAACCGAAGGAGGAATTAATTGCGAACTGATCCGAGTCGAAACCGGTGCTGATTTCCTAGCTGCTTTGGAAACAGACGTTTTCGATTTAATTCTTGCCGATTATGCCTTGCCGTCTTTTGATGGAATTTCTGCCTTGGAAATTGCCCGGAATCGTTATCCTGAGATTCCTTTTATCTTTGTCTCTGCCGTACTGGGTGAAGAATTAGCGATCGAAGCTTTGAAGAACGGTGCAACCGATTATGTATTAAAGCAAAGACTAGGGCGGTTAGTTCCTTCGGTGCAACGCGCATTGCGGGAAGCTAAGGAGCGGCGTAAGCGCAAGCAAGCAGAGGAGTCTTTACAGAAGAGTGAAGCCAAGTATCGCCGAATTGTTGATACCTCTTATGAGGGAATCTGGATGATTGACTCCCAAACCCGAACCGAGTTTGTGAATCAGCGGATATCGCAGATGTTGGGTTATCCGGCAGCAGAAATACTCGGTCGTTCTATATTTGATTTTATGGATCTGGCTGATGAGATCGCAGATCGAGCAAAACTGGAGTGGTTCAAAGGAGAAGAGAGCGATCTTAAAGAAGGGCGATTGCGTTGCCAGGATGGTTCGTACATCTGGACACTGATTTCTGCAAGAGCGATTTTGAACGAACAAGGCGAGTGTTTAGGTGCGATCGCCATGCTAACTGATATCACCGATCGCAAACGCAGCGAATCAGAACGCGATCGCCTTTTGCAACTAGAGCAAAGAGCCAGAGCGGAAGCTGAGGCTGCTAACCGAATCAAAGATGAGTTTTTGGCAGTACTTTCTCATGAATTGCGATCGCCCTTGAATCCGATTCTCGGTTGGGCAAAACTGTTGCAGAGCCGGAAATTTGATGAGGCAGCACTCAAGAAAGCCCTGAAAACTATTGAGCGCAATGCCAAATTACAAGCTCAATTAATTGAAGACTTACTAGATGTTTCTCGCATCCTCCAAGGCAAACTCAGCCTCAACACGATCCCAGTCGATCTCGTATCCACCATTGAAGCCGCAATAGAAACAGTGCATTTAGCAGCAGAGGCTAAAACTATTCAGATTGAGACGAAGCTCGATCCAAATGTGGGGAAAGTTCTGGGCGATCCAGCGCGCTTACAGCAAGTTTTCTGGAATCTTTTATCGAATGCCGTCAAGTTTACTGAGACTAAAGGAAAAGTAAATGTGCGATTGGAGCGCATCGACGCTCAAGCGCAGATTACCGTCAGCGATACAGGTAAAGGCATTGACCCTGATTTTCTACCTTATATGTTTGATTATTTCCGTCAAGGTGATAGTACAACAACTAGAAGGTTTGGTGGATTAGGGTTAGGTTTAGCGATCGCTCGTCACTTGATCGAGATGCACGGCGGAACGATTGGGGCGGAAAGTCCTGGCGAGGAGCAGGGAGCGATTTTCACAGTTAAGTTACCGCTGATCGAGGATAGTACGACGATCGAGGATGACACAAATACTGATTCCTCAACTGCCGTTTTTCCCTCCTCTCCCCTCATGGGTTTACAAGTGCTGGTTGTGGATGACAATGATGATAGCCGCGACTTTTTCAGTTTTGTACTGGAACAGTTTGGCGCGATCGTCACCGCAGTAGCATCAGGAGATGAAGCATTACAAGCGCTAACCCAGTCAAAGCCAGATATCTTACTCAGCGATATTGGAATGCCAGAAATGAACGGCTATATGCTGATACAACAGGTGCGGACTCTGGAAGCAAAAGTCGGGGGAAAAAAGATGCCTGCGATCGCTCTGACTGCTTATGCAGGCGAAATCAATCAGCAGTACGCACTAAAAGCAGGATTTCAACAGCACATCGTTAAGCCTGTAGCACCAGAGGAATTACTCGTGGCGATTTCTAACTTAGTCCAATCTACTTAGGGTTGGCGATCGATCTGAGTAATTGAACTGGCTTCAGGTTAAAGATTTTAAACTATTCTTCACAAGTAATATGGTCTTTTTAATTGTCTGGAATACTCCGGGTAATACAGAAAAATGTTGTGCCCCAACAGCGTGTTGATATAAAAAATTTATTCTCTTGTCAAAAATTTATATCACCCTATTGACAGTATTTTTCAAGTAATTGAACTACACTACTTTTCATTCTCTGTCTGGATCGTGGGCTAAATACCTGAAAATTTTATCAAATAAATCTGAGTGAAAAAGAGTGTAGAGATGTAGCAGTACTAAGTCTCTACACGGTTTCTGGATACAGCATATTTAATTTCATCAGATATCTAATCATTCGTGAATAATCACCTCCCTGGCTTCTCTAGAAAGTCAAGGGTCTTGTTCCTCACAAATGATTCAGGATTGTTATATAGATAATTTTTATATAGTGGATTTAATAGTTCGCCAATTTTATCCGTGTTTGTACTCTATCATAACTTTACGGATACTCTTAGAATCAACCTAAATTTATTTCCGTAAGGAGTCGGATATGAAGACTTATGACATGTCTTTCATAAAGACCAATGGACTCACGACTTTGTTGGCATTTGTCTCGGTTATATTTATTTTATCATTCACTCTAATTATATTATTTTTTGAAAGTATTCAAGGATTTTCAAATCAAGAAAAAATTGAATACATCTCTCAAGCATTAACAACAATTGCCATAATTATTGGGGGATTGGCATTAATTCTTAATGCTTACTATACCTCTAAACTCTCTCTAGATGAGAATCACAGCTTGTTAACGCAACTACTAACTGGAACAGTAGCTTGGGATAACAATATTGTAAATTGTATCAATCAGACACCACTAACTCCCCAAGAAATTGTTTCCGAACGTTTTTCTAAAGCGATTGAACAACTGGGAAATGAAAAGATTGAAACGCGATTTGCTGCAATTTATGCTTTAGAACGAATTGCCAAAGATTCCTCGAAAGATCATTGGACAATCATGGAAATCCTTGCTGCTTTTATCCGCGAGAATGCCCCAGTAAATAGGGAATATGAGGATGAGTCACTACAATCATCAAAACTTCCTACAGATATTCAAACAGCCTTAACTGTCATTGGCAGACGCGATTCATCTAAAGATCCAGTCAATCAGAAACTTGATTTACGCAATACAGACCTTAGCAATGCAGACTTAACAGATGCTAACCTCTCTAAAGCAATTTTTGTCGGAGCTAACTTGCAATGGGTCAATTTTACCAAAGTAAACCTTTCTGAAGCAGACTTATCTGTTACCTGTCTTTGTGGCTCAATCTTTTATGAAGCCAACCTGCAAAAAGCAATCCTCCCAGAAGCCAATCTCCAAGGCGCAGTTCTTAGAAAAGCGAACCTTTCTCAAGCCATCCTTTACGATGCCAATTTGGAAGGGGCAGTTCTTTGTGATGCCAACTTGGAAGGAGCAGTTCTTTGTGATGCCAACTTGGAAGGAGCAATCCTTTGTGATGCCAACTTAGAAGAAGTTAACTTTGAGGGTAGCAATCTCCAAGATACAAACATGATTGGCAGTAACTTGCAAGGGGCAAAACTTGCTGGCGCTAATCTAGAAAGTGCATTACTTAGTACAGCTAACCTCCAAGAAGCTAATTTTCAAGAAGCTAACCTCTGTGGAGCCAACTTGAGCGGCTCGGAAAATGTAGAATCACAGCAGATTGAACAAGCAATTGGCGATCGCACAACAATCTTACCGGAAAACTTGAAAATACCCCAACATTGGTGGTAATAACAACCTAAAGTTTCACCATCTAAAACTAGATTACAAGATAGGGACGCATAACTATGCGTCCCTATCGTGTTTAATTTAGTATCCAAAGCTAAAAAATTGCTAAAAACCTGATAAATATTCTCTATCAGCCTAAATTTTTCGCAATTTAAATCACAAACAATTATGAAACGGCGAGAGGTTTTTAACACAGCTGCGATCGCCACTGCAACTGCTGCTAGTCTAGTTTCCTGTAGCCAAGCTGGTAAATCCCCTCTTTATTATAAAGTTATGGTAGTTTTGCAACTGAGCGATCGCTGATCTTATAGATTGGGTTGACAGAAGAAAATCCAAGACCCTCAGAAGGAGAATTAAACGCTGTAGGATGAGGGATAAATAAATTCTAGAGATTTCTGTGAGCGAAACCGTCTATATTGAAACTAGTATTTTGGAATACTTGACTGCCAGATCGACAGATAACTTGATTCAGGCAGCAAACATGAAAATCACACAAGATTGGTGGAATATTCGTCGCGGTTCTTTTGTCCTTTATGCTTCTGAGATTGTAGAAGATGAAGCGGCTAGGGGAGATGCAGCGATCGCGGATCAAAGGCTGAATTTGTTAGAGTCTTTAACGTTTCTCGATCTCACAGAAGAAGCGATAGAGCTTGCACAAGAGTTTTTGCAACAAAGCAACCTACCACCAAAAGCCTCTAATGATGCTTTCATATGTCATTAGCAACAGTTTACGGTTTAGACTACCTGTTAACATGGAACTGTAAGCATATGGCAAACGCCCAAATCCAGAGAAAGCTATCACAAATTAGCTCTGAACTTGGATATGAATTACCAGTCATCTGTACACCCTATGAGTTAATGGGATACGATTTTACAGGAGAATAATCTATGTATAAAAACGAAATTTTAGAGGAAATTCACAACTACAGAGAGGAATACGCTAGCTCATTTAACTATGACCTGAACGCAATCTTTAACGATCTACGAAAGAAACAGATTGCTCATGGGCGTAAAGTTGTAAAACTTCCGATCAAACGTCGGTCTAACAAATCACTGCACCCGACGCAAACTGAGAGCGTGTCTACTTTAGCGTAGTGCATCTTTGTGCGAGTCAGTTCAGCTTTGATACTACTGGGGGGTCTGACTTTTTAAACATTATTATCGCGTTTCTTGATATTGCGCGATCGCCACACAAGACGGTCAAAATACCATTGTACTATGAGAGCAAGACAATATGACCTTTTCCTTGCTGTAAACAAAACCAGGAGCAGTATATTTTAGATAATTCACCAAGGCTTTAGAGCTGATACCAATCCTGGAAAAACAATAATTAACACCACCAATAGTTGCAACAAAATAAACGGTATTACACCGCGATAGATATCCTTTGTCGTAACTTCTGGTGGGGTGACACCACGCAGGTAAAACAGCGCAAAGCCAAAGGGAGGTGTAAGGAAAGATGCTTGCAAATTTGCTCCCAAAACTACACCATACCAAATCAAGTCAATACCTAATTTTTGGGCAATAGGTGTAAACAATGATACAGCAATAAGGCGATTTCGAAAAAGCCGAGGATAAATACTACTGCTATGCTGACAACCAAAAAGCCAGTTTTACCACCGGGGAGATTGGCGAGAACATCGAACATAAAGCGATCGCTATTTAACCCTCGACAGACTAAACTAAAAGCTGTGGAACCAAATAGGATAAAAACTACCATGCTGGTGATTCGCAAAGTAGTATCACAAACTTGACGCAGATATTCTAAGGTAAGTTTACGATTAGCAGCCGCCAGTGCGATCGCACCACCACAATCAAATGTAGATGAAAATTGCTGTAATTGAGAAAAATCGTCTATGTGGTTTCACTAATGCCAATTTACCAACTCATCTGCTAGAGATCCTAAAGGTTTACTATTATATAAGCAATGCTTGCTAGAGTCTGGAGTGCATCAATTGTGGGCATCGATGCCGTCAAAGTAGGCGTAGAAGTCGATGTGTCAGGGGGATTACCGGGAATTGTTGTCTTGGGACTGCCAGATTCAGCGATTCAAGAGTCAAGAGAAAGAGTCAAAGCAACTTTGAAAAATACTGGCTTTGCCTTTCCGATGCGAAAGATAGTAATTAATTTAACCCCGGCAGATTTACGCAAAGAAGGCCCCTGTTTCGATTTGCCTATTAGTGTGGGAATTTTGGCGGCTTCTGAGCAAGTTAGCGCTGATTTGTTGGGGGATTATCTATTTTTGGGCGAAGTCTCTTTGGATGGCAGTTTACGTCCTGTGGCTGGTGTATTACCGATCGCAGCAGCAGCCCAAAAGATGGGAATTGCAGGTTTAGTTCTCCCTGCTGATAATGCCCAAGAAGCAGCAGTGGTTGAAGATTTAGCTGTTTACGGCTGCAAGCATTTGTCTGAGGTGGTGGATTTTTTAAATAATCCGGGGCGTTACAAACCTGTGCAGATAGATAGTACAATACAGACAACAACAGTATCCTACCCTGGCGCAGATTTACATGATGTGAAAGGACAAGCTCATGGGCGTCGTGCTTTAGAAATTGCTGCGGCTGGCGGGCATAATCTCATTTTTGTCGGGCCGCCTGGTAGTGGGAAGACGATGCTAGCAAGGCGCTTACCAGGAATTTTACCGCCGTTGAGCTTTGCCGAATCTTTGGAAGTGACTCGCATTCATTCGGTAGCTGGTTTATTGAAAAATCGTGGTTCATTGGTACGCGATCGCCCTTTTCGCAGTCCCCACCACTCGGCATCCGGGCCTTCTCTTGTGGGTGGCGGTAGCTTCCCTCGTCCTGGAGAAATCTCATTATCTCACAGAGGCGTGCTTTTCTTGGATGAGCTGACAGAATTTAAACGAGATGTTTTAGAATTTTTGCGCCAACCTCTAGAAGATGGCTATGTCACAATTTCCCGCACCAAACTATCGGTAATGTTTCCCGCGCAGTTTACTTTGGTGGCGAGTACTAATCCCTGTCCTTGCGGTTACTATGGCGATACTATCCAACAATGTACTTGTTCTCCCCGCCAACGCGAGCAATATTGGGCAAAACTTTCCGGGCCGTTGATGGATCGAATTGATTTACAAGTTGCAGTGAATCGCTTGAAACCAGAAGAAATTACTCAACAACCGACGGGAGAAACATCAATATCAGTACGCGAACGAGTGCAACAAGCAAGCGATCGCGCAATTACCCGTTTTCAAGGAGAAACAAATCTGCGTTGCAATGCCCATTTGCAAAGTAGTCATCTCCAGAAATGGTGTAAGTTAGATGATGCTAGCCGCAATTTATTAGAAGCAGCAATTAGAAAATTAGGTTTATCGGCAAGAGCAAGCGATCGCATTCTCAAAGTAGCACGGACTATTGCAGATTTAGCAGGAGAAGATGAGTTAAAAACCAATCATGTAGCGGAAGCAATTCAATATCGCACAATTGATAGAATGCAATAAAAGGGAAAAGGGAACGCTAAGACGTAGGAGAAATTAACTCACCAATACGTTTGAGAATTTGCAAAACTGCGTACAGTTCCCTCGCGGATGCAAACGGAGCAAAAACTCTTGACAAATCGTACTGTGGTGTATTTGTTTGCATCACTTTGACAAATAAAATATCGTCTCCATTCGTCACCATTCCAAACACAGGTTTACTGGGATTGGGGTTAGCCATCATATAAGCTAGAGCTTGCGGTACAGGCGACCAAACTGAGAGTGTGGTTTTTTTCGACTCCAACACCATCACCCACAACCGATCTTGTAACACTAAAACATCAATTCGTCCGCGCAGTATTTCCTCGTCATTGCTTCTAGGTAAAAATTACTTTGCTATAAGATCGATATCAGCGCATCTTTATTATCACCAATTGGCGCGATCGCATTGTCATGTGACTATAAAATTCTAAATTCCTCCCCAAGAACGCTTCACAAACACCCTTGGGAGGATGCCGTAACTCAACAAATCAGTATCCAATATATCAGGGACTAAGCAACATCCCTTACAAGGAGACTGATTGGATGAATTTGCAAGAAATTTGGAAGTTATTACAAGAGACATTCAAAGAATGGAGTGACGATAAAGCCTCGCGGTTAGCGGCGGCGTTAGCTTATTACACGATTTTTTCTATTGCACCATTGCTAATTATTGTAATTGCGATCGCAGGTGCAGTATTTGGAGAGGAAGCGGCAAGAGGTCAAATTGTCGGACAAATTCAAGGTTTAGTCGGGGTAGATGGCGCAAAGTTTCTCGAAACAGCCATTCAGAATGCTAACCAACCAAAGACAGGAGCGATCGCTTCGACTATTAGTGTCCTAGTTCTACTAGTGGGTGCTACAGGCTTATTTACTGAGTTGCAAGATGCCATGAACACGATTTGGGAAGTGAAACCCAAACCTGGACGTGGCATAAATAACATGATTCGCCTCCGCGTTTTGTCTTTTGCAATGGTGATTGGAATTGGCTTTTTACTTTTAGTTTCTCTAGTAATTAGTACGATATTAGCAACCTTAGTAACATACTTTAGTAATTTATTGCCAGGTTTTGATTTCATCTGGCAGATTGCTAATTTAGTCATCTCTTTTGCAATAACTACAGTACTGTTTGGACTAATTTTTAAAGTTCTACCAGATGTCAAAATTGCATGGAGTGATGTTTTAATTGGAGCGTCTATCACCTCAATTTTGTTCTCTATTGGGAGATTTTTATTAGGACAATATTTAGGTAATGGTAGTTTTGGATCGACCTATGGTGCTGCTGGTTCACTGGTGGTGATTTTAGCTTGGGTTAACTATGCCGCACAAATTCTTTTCTTCGGTGCAGAATTTACTCAAGTTTATTCCCGAAGGCATGGCAGCGGCATAGTCCCAACTAAAAATGCTATACATGTATCTGATAACACAAACTATAATGGCAAGGCGCCAACAGAACAAGTATCGAATAAGAAGAAGCCATCTTCTCGCTTGATTAATCGCTTATTCCAGTATTTTAGGAAGCCCAAACGCTTAAAACAGAGAAGAAAAAATCAGCGATTTTAATGCTTGATTGCTGGAGATTTATATTTGTAAATCTGATAGATATGAAAGTACCTAATATCCAGTCCAGTGAATTAGTTTTTATTGCTACAGTTGATGAGTAGAGTATTCAGCAATTCTGAATTCTGACTCTTTTTTATACTGGATTTTTTCCAGAAGTCTATTGAACAAGGAAGAAAATCAGTGCTAATGGAAAAATGGTTTTTTATCAATTGGCAAGCAATTTTTATTCCTAGTATCAGCATTTTTGAGTTGATTATCCGCGGATCGCTAGTTTACTTAGCGCTGTTCTCAGTGTTACGCCTGCTTCCTAGCCGACAACTAGGAACACTAGGAATTACTGATTTACTCGTAGTTGTGCTATTTGCGGAAGCTGCTCAAAATGCTATGGCAAGTAATTACACATCAATTACTGAAGGCGCTATTCTGGTAGGAACAGTGATTTTTTGGAGTTACTTGCTGAACTGGTTGGGTTACAAACTTCCCCAGTTCCAACGTTTCCTGAATCCGCCACCGTTGCTACTAGTAAAAAACGGTCGGATGATTGAGCGCCATCTGCAACGAGAGTTAATTACAGATGATGAGTTGATGAGCAAGTTACGTCAGCAAGGTGTAGAATTTTTAGCTGATGTGAAGTTCGCATATATGGAGGCTGATGGCAGGATTAGTATCATCACGTCGGATTCAAAAACTACTGCTGTCCCTGAGGAAAAAGTCGCGTTAAAAAGCGATCTACATTAATTAGACATTAATTAGACTGTAAAATATGACGGTTGTATTCTGTGCCGAACTGTGATTGAGCGTTATACTTTGCCCGAAATGGCTAATCTGTGGAGTGAAGCCTATAAACTGAAAACTTGGCTGCAAGTCGAAATTGCTGTTTGTGAGGCTCAAGCTGAACTTGGTTACATTCCATCTGAGGCCGTTGAGGAAATTAAGGCCAAGGCAGATTTTGATCCAAAGCGGGTTTTAGAAATTGAGGCTGTAGTCCGCCATGATGTCATTGCTTTCTTGACAAATGTCAATGAATATGTTGGTGATGCCGGACGCTACATTCACCTGGGTTTAACTAGTTCGGATGTTTTGGATACAGCTTTAGCACTGCAATTAGTTGCCAGTCTGGATATATTGTTGCAACGTCTGGAAGATTTGATTGAGGTAATTCGCCAAAAAGCACGGGAACATCGTCATACAGTAATGGCTGGCCGATCGCACGGTATTCACGCAGAACCGATTACTTTTGGTTTTAAACTAGCTGGTTGGTTAGCAGAAGTGTTGCGACACCAAGAACGCTTGAGAATACTCCGCAAAACGATCGCGGTGGGTAAAATTTCTGGTGCAGTCGGAACTTATGCCAATATTGAACCGCGTGTAGAAGCGATCGCTTGTCAAAAACTCGGACTCGAACCCGATACAGCCTCAACCCAAGTTATTTCCCGCGATCGCCACGCCGACTACGTGCAACAATTAGCTTTAGTAGCCGCAACCATTGAACGCTTTGCTGTAGAAATTCGCAATCTCCAAAAAACAGACGTTTTAGAAGTTGAAGAATTTTTCGCCAAAGGTCAAAAAGGCTCCTCAGCCATGCCACACAAGCGCAACCCCATCCGTTCGGAACGACTGACAGGAATGGCACGACTCGTCAGAAGTCATGCCGGTGCAGCTTTAGAAAACGTTGCTTTATGGCATGAGCGAGACATTTCTCACAGTTCTGTAGAACGGGTAATTTTGCCAGATGCTTGTACTTTGACGCATTTTATGTTGTCAGAAATAACCGATTTGGTGAAAAACTTGTTGGTTTATCCTGAGAATATGAAACGCAATCTCAACTGTTACGGCGGCGTTGTGTTCAGCCAAAAAGTGTTACTGGCTTTGATAGACAAGGGAAGCAGCCGAGAAGAGGCTTATGCGATCGTTCAAGAAAGCGCCCACGCCGCTTGGAATCAGCCAGAAGGAAACTTCCAAGACTTGATTAGCAAAGAGCCGCGTGTTACCCAAAAGTTGTCTCCAGCAGAACTAGAGGTTTGTTTTGATCCCCAGCAACATCTGCGGCATTTAGAAGAAGTTTACCAACGATTAGGTATTTAAGATTAATTTACTTGTAGTAGGCGTTTAGGCACTTACTATAAGTAAATTACCCCAAAAATATGCAGATATCATCAAAAAAGATATATAGCCGTAGCTACATAGGTTAGGAAAATGTTGATTGCTAAAAGCCTTGATTTCACGCTTGTTTATACTCAAGAACTGCCTTGAAAATAAGGCAGGAGGCAGAAGGCAGTTCTTGCTGGAGGAAAAGACATTTTCATTGTTCCTTGTGAGCGCAGCTCATAGAATCTCTTGCAAAAATGTTTTGTCGTATGATTAAAAATTTGGCAATTTGCGATTAGGAAATTTGATTAACAGTGAAAATAGAGAAAGCTAAACACTTTACTTTTACTTCAATAAAATTTAAGCGTATGACTGGAGTAAGCCGTCAAACCTTTGAGTTAATGCTGGATGTAGTTAGTTAAAGCTGATGCTCAAAAGAAAAAAAAACAGGTCGTCCTCCATTAATTATTGAAGACCAAGTTTTAATGGTGATTTAGTATTGGAGAGAGTACTCAGATGCAAGAATATGAGCCTGAAATGACTGCACAGGAAGTGATTAAGATAGTGCAGCTTTTTGAGGAGAATGCAATTGAAGTTTACATTGATGGGGGATGGGGAGTTGATGCTTTGCTTGGAAAGCAAACTCGAACCCATACTGACTTAGATATAGCTGTTCAGCACAAAGATGTGGCTCAAATAAGAGTTTTACTTGAAACTAGAGGCTATCAGGATAGGCTTTGCGACGATACACGCGATTGCAACTTTGTTTTGGTAAATCACCAAGGGAATGAAATCGATATTCATTCGTATACATTTGATTCAACGGGTAATCATATTTATGGCATTGAATATCCGTATGACTCACTATCCGGACATGGCTTGATAGCTGGATATCCTGTAAGATGTATATCGCCTAAGTGGATGGTGAGATTCCATACTGGATACGCGTTTGATGAAAACGATTACCGCGATGTTAAGGCGCTGTGTTACCATTTCGGCATCATGCTGCCTTGGGAGTACGAGGAGTTTGAGAAGAACTGTGGATAATAGACTTCTTGGCATTTGTCGGGGTAAAGGGGAAAGGGGAAAGGGAAAAGGAATAAAAAAACCTTTCCCCAATAAAGATGAGTCCTTTTTCCCGCAAGAGTGCAAAAGTTACTTTTGCAAGAGGTCTAATGTTTAGGATGAGCCTGTTAAAAAACTGCGCCTAAATTTTGCTGTATAAAGATACCAACAATATTTAATATTGCAATCTGTTGGATGCTCGAATTATTGCTAGCACTGGGTAGTATACATTACAAATACTTACTTATTTATTAGTATTACGAGTGCTTTGATGATTGAAATCCTAGCCACACTTTCTGCCTCTGCGGCAGCAGGAATGAGAATAGGCATACCTTTGCTAATTATTGGCTTATTGCAGGGTAGCAACTTGTGGTCACAAGTTCCAATCTTATCTCACATTTCTCCACCAATATTATTATGTTGCCTCACCAGTTGGTCATTAATTGAATTATTAGCCTCAAAAAAGCTTTGGGGGCAAAGATTGCTCCAAGTGGTTCAGTTATTCATGTCTCCCCTTGTAGGGGCGATTATGGGGTTAGGAGTAGCTACAGCAACAGCAACCCCAAACTGGCTGATTGCCATAATTGGAGGTTTATTAGCTTTGGTACTCCAGCTCGTCCAAATTGGTTGGTTCTATCGGTTACGTGGCTTACCGTTGTGGGCAGTCTTTCTTCAAGATACCTTGTGCATTGCTCTAGTACTATTTGCCTTTGATGCTCCTTGGCAAGGAGGAGTAATTGCTTTAATACTGCTCTGGTTCGCAGTTCGTAGTGCTAAACAGTGGTATGACTGGTATAACAAAGGCAGAAAAGGGCATGGGGCATAGGAAATGGGGCATGGCAGACAAGTGAGATGAGGAAGTATGGGAAGTAGGAAGACTAAGGGGAGATTTGCACTAAGCTTTTCGCCTCTGCCCAATGCCCAATGCCCAATGCCCAATGCCCAATGCCCAATGCCCCATTCCCTTTATTGCAAAAGCCCAATCATGTGCAAGAAGCCGTGACCGGTAATCAGTTCTACGATTAAGGCAATAAAACCCAACATCGCAATCCGACCATTCCATACTTCAGCACTAGTTGTCAAACCCCATTCCCAACGCTCTTGAGGGTACATCTTGACCATTTTTTTCATTTGAGCAGCTTGCGAAAGCTTGAAACTGGGGTTTCTCAGTGCATCAATCACTAATTCGGCTAGTGCATTAATAAATACTGGATGAGTATTAGGAGCAGGTACGCGGCGGAAGTTGTGAATTCCTGATTCTTCGGCTACTTCTCGATACTCAATATCAATTTCTTGTAGTGTCTCGATATGCTCTGAGACAAAACTGATTGGCACCACAACCAAATCTTTCACGCCTTCTGCGCCTAGTTCTTTGAGGGCATCTTCAGTATAGGGTTGGAGCCATTCTACTGGGCCGACACGACTTTGGTAAGCTAAGGTGTGAGCATTGGGTCGATTGAGAGTCTGCATAATCAACGCAGTACATTCTTCAATTTCCACTTGGTAAGGGTCGCCTGCTTCTTCAACGTAGCTTTTCGGAACGCCATGAGCGCTGAAGAATATATGAACGTCATTCGGGTTGGGGAATTGCTCAAGTTCTTGGGCTATGAGTTGCGCCATTGCTTGAAGATAGCCTGGTTGTTTATACCAAGAAGGAATGACGGTGTAATCAATAGGTTGGAGTTTTGGATCTTCTTGCCAAAGCTTGTCTAAAAGCCGGAAGCTGGAACCACTGGTACTGATAGAAAACTGGGGATATAGTGGTAATATTACCAGGTGTTCTACCTTGTCTTGGGTAATTTGTGCGATCGCCTCTTCTGTATAAGGATGCCAATAACGCATTCCCACGTAAATATTAACTTCTTGCCCTAAAAAACCTAACTGTTCTTTTAAAGCTTCCCCTTGAGCTTCTGTGATCTGCCGCAACGGGGAACCACCACCGATTTGCTTATAATTTTCTTGAGATGTTCTGGTTCGCCGCGTGGCAATAAACCAGGCTAGGGGCTTTTGCAACCAGCGAAATGGTAGGCGAATAATTTCCGGATCGGAAAATAGATTGTACAAAAACGGCCCAACATCTTCTAGCTTATCAGGGCCACCGAGATTGAGTAATAAGACGCCTACACGACCCATAGCAGTTACTTTCCCCCAATCTTTTCAGGTTTTTTACTAATGTTAACAATATATCTTTATTAAATATAAAGCTTAATAGCAAGGAAATATGCAATGGCAACAATTTTAAGAGATTGGAGTTACCGTTATCAGTGGTTTTATGATGGTATCTCTCGTTTAGCAGCCTTAAGTGTAGGTGGTGAAGCCCGTTTTCGGCAATTTGCTTTGCAAGGCTTAACAATTCACTCAGATACTCAGGTTTTAGATTTATGTTGTGGTAGTGGCCAAACGACGGAGTTTTTAGTAAAAACTTCACAAAACGTAACAGGATTGGATGCTTCACCCAAGTCTTTACAACGGGCGCGGCTAAATGTACCGGAAGCTTCATACATAGAAGCTTTTGCTGAAGAGATGCCATTTGCAGATAATTTGTTTGATGTGGTGCATACCAGCGTTGCATTACACGAGATGCAGCCTCAGCAATTACGAAAAATTATTAATGAAGTTTATCGGGTGTTGAAGCCAGGAGGAGTATTTACGCTGGTGGATTTTCACGCTCCGACAAATCCGATATTTTGGCCTGGGATATCGGTGTTTTTGTTGTTGTTTGAGACAGAAACGGCTTGGGAATTGCTGAAAACTGATTTAGCTGAGTTGTTAGCTAAGACTGGCTTTAAAGTGAGTAAGTTTACTTTATATGCAGGTGGGAGTTTGCAAGTGATACAGGCGAATAAATGAACAATACTACTTTATTAATGGCAGCTAAGAGACTCTGCTATTAATAAAGTATAGGTGATTTTTATATAGTACTTAAGCAGGTAGGCGGTGAAAAAATGACGCAGGAACTAATAGACCTCAAAAAGAGTATTTTGGAAGGACGTTATGCAGATGCCTTAGCAATTGTAGACGAATTAGAAGGTATGAGTAAACAAGTTATTCTGCGGAATATCCAAGCTTATTTAAGAATTCTGCTGATTCATTTGATTAAAAACCAAGTAGAACAACGATTAACTGGTTCATGGGCAGCTTCTATTCGTAATTCAATTAGAGAAATTAGAAGTCTTAACATCAAAGATAATAAAAAATCTTACTATATTAATTTAGGTGAGTGGGAAAGTTTAATAGAAGAGGAAGTGATTGAAGATGCGATCGCTGATGCCAGCGATGAAGTAATGAATGGAGTATATAATCAATTCCAACTGTCTGAAATAGTGGATAGGAACCAAATTATTCAGATTGCGTTGAAGTTTTTGGCGCTAACTTATTCTTATTCAGCTAAGGAATTAACCGCAGTTGTGGCTGAAAATTTAATTCAGTTATCCGGTGGAGAAGATTGGAAAACAGGTAGGCGATAAAATGTTTGAATCCCGTTTCAATCCCTAATAGGGATTTTGATGAATTGCAATAATAAATAAAGAGTAAAGAGTGTTCACATCAGTTTCAATCCCTAATAGGGATTTAGATAAATTGCAATGTTAGTTATTAGTTATCGTGTGGAATTCACTCCTGTTTCAATCCCTAATAGGGATTTAGATAAATTGCAATAAATAAACTGCGCAAAAGCAGAGGATGAGAGATGGTTTCAATCCCTAATAGGGATTTAGATAAATTGCAATCAAAGACACTTAGACAAATTGGAGGTGAATAAAAGTTTCAATCCCTAATAGGGATTTAGATAAATTGCAATTTCAAGATGCCATATCGGTCGCAATGGCGATCGCTGTTTCAATCCCTAATAGGGATTTAGATAAATTGCAATTCAGTTCGCGAGTGCCTAAACAAAGTTATTAGAGGTTTCAATCCCTAATAGGGATTTAGATAAATTGCAAAGCCGTCTGTAGGACTATTTGTGAGCGATCTGGGGTTGTGTTTCAATCCCTAATAGGGATTTAGATAAATTGCAATGGGAGGAAACACCGGACACTCCCAAAGAGTTCTAGTTTCAATCCCTAATAGGGATTTAGATAAATTGCAATTGCCAAATCTCTATTTTGCCACTATCCCCCATGTGGTTTCAATCCCTAATAGGGATTTAGATAAATTGCAATGCTCACCCAGTAAGCTATAGGTTTCTTTTTTGTAGTTTCAATCCCTAATAGGGATTTAGATAAATTGCAATCAGTTGTGCCTGAATAGGACTTGTAACCTTAAAGGTTTCAATCCCTAATAGGGATTTAGATAAATTGCAATGATTCTGCATGAACCTCGTTAGATTCTGTTAAAGTTTCAATCCCTAATAGGGATTTAGATAAATTGCAATGCGGGAGCCTGAAAGCCAAGCTATATTTAGTTTTCAAGGTGCGGTTGCGCGGTTCTAGAGCAATCATAGCATTAGAGAATTTCTTTGGGAAGAGTATCGGGAAAGGTTGAAGGCTGAAACTTAATTATTGTAAGCATTTCAAAGATTGCGCAGATGAATTTGGACAATTAGTGGGGTGAAATGCTTGCTGGTGTTGAGATAAAAGCACTTTTTTTCGGGTGTGAATTTTGTACACCTACCCTTGCGCGCATTTGACCATACAGTAACCTAAATATAAGGGAACTTAGTAATTCAACGTAGAGATGATGAAAGAAATAACGCGCCGCAAATTTATTGCAACAGCGACAGTGGCGACAGGTTTTGCCCTTGCAGTACAACCCATTTCTGCCGGAGTCATCACTACTGATGCCAAGGGGTTAGTAGCTGGTGCAGTGAAAATTCCTGTTAAAGATGGCGAAATTCCTGCCTATAGAGCAGCACCAGCTACCGGTGATAATTTCCCAATCGTTCTGGTAATCCAGGAAATTTTTGGCGTACACGAGCATATCCAGGATATCACTCGTCGCTTTGCTCGGTTGGGATATTTAGCGATCGCACCCGAATTATTTGTGCGTCAAGGCGATGTCTCGAAGTTAAGCAACATAGACGAAATTCGTCCAATTGTCGCCAAAGTACCAGATGCCCAAGTATTATCCGATCTTGATGCTACAGTAAACTGGGCAAAGAAATCAGCTAAGGGTAATGGCGCGAAGTTGGCAATTACAGGCTTCTGTTGGGGCGGTCGTATTACCTGGTTATATGCAGCACATAATCCCCAGGTGAAGGCAGGTGTAGCTTGGTATGGGCGACTTGTGGGCGATGCTACCGAACTTCAGCCCCAGTATCCCGTGGATATTGCATCAAAACTCACAGTCCCCGTTCTCGGACTCTATGGTGGCAAGGATACAGGTATTCCTGTTGATACAGTAGAGCAGATGCGCGATCGCTTAAAGTCCAGCAGTAGCAAATCTGAAATTATCGTCTATCCCAATGCACCCCACGCATTTTTTGCCGATTATCGCCCCTCCTACCGCGAACAAGAAGCTCAAGATGGTTGGAAACGCCTGTTGGCATGGTTTAAGCAAAATGGTGTTTAAAAAATTATAGCAACAGTCAAAGTGGTTAGGACATCAACAGACGATAAAACTTAGACACAAAAAGGCTTTTCACCCAGTCCCTTGCTATAGCTACTTATGAACTGTGACGCTGAAAAAAGTTCCAAATTGTTTCACTGGCGTTCAGCCCCAACTTCGCATTGAATTTGTTTAGGTTCTCGTCAGTTGAAGCACCACCAGGCCAGAAATGTCCACCGTTGACTACCGCTAGCTGCCAGACTTCGGAATTGCCACTGCAACCTGTGTAGATAGCGGTTTTTACTTTATCTTCAGAAAAATTTGGAGATTCATTTGATAAGGTACATCGATCGTGCGATCGCCAAAACTGTACCATGTCTGAGATCGAAACCAGCGCTCCTCGTTGAGTGCGATCGTCACCTTCATAAAGTACATCGCGATCGTTTGTACCGTTGATCGTTAACATCGATATGGGAGTTTGAGGCTGGCAACTAGGTTTGAGTCTAACTGGAAGCGAACCAGCTACTGATGCAAAACCAGCAATTTTATCAGGTAACTTACAAGCCAGTGCTTGAGTAAGTATGCCACCTCTAGAAAAACCAGTGGCATAAACTTTATGACTATCAATATTAAGTTGCTGCTGAAGATGATTAATCAAAGCACTGACAAATAAGACATCATCTACCTTTCCTTGAGCGTTACCTCTAAGACTCCATTTTTGGTCAATTCCATCTGGATAAACAACAATAAATCCTTTTTGGTCTGCTAATTCATTAAAGCGAGTCACATTACTGATAGACCGACCATTACCATCATCTCCATGAAACACTAAAACTAATGGTATCGGGTGGTGTAGGTTATAAGATTTTGGAGTGTAAAAATAGTAAGTCCGTAACTTTCCTTGATCGTATAGTTCTCCATAATTATCACCAATCAAGATTTTTTCTTTAGTTATATTTTTTTCGTCAGCCTGAATGGAATCGCAGGCTGTTACTAAACTAATTCCTAGTATAAATATTAAAATTTTTTTTAAAAGATGAGAATTTTGAGATATATTCATGTTGATTAAATTGACTTATCTTAACTACTTGTCTTTAATTATAAGTCTTATTCAGCAACAAAGTTTTAACTAATAGAGGCTAACAACTAAAGTTGTTAGCCTCTATTTAGATATTAAACTCTGACATTTACATAACGAGCAGGAACTCTAACTTTAACCCACCTGTGACCGCGTCGTACTGTTTCCCAATGTGCAGGAATTAACTTCCGTTGATATCGGGCAACAACAGGTCTACGCACAATAGCAGCTCTATGAACATTGGGTCTGACAATGATTTCTGCTGCTGATGCTTGTGACGGTAAGGAGGAAATTGCAAATGGGAGAGCAAGTAATGTACCTAATAAAATACGTTTCATATCCAAATCTCCATCAATTAATTTGCTTGAGTTTTATACAGCATTTATCAATAATTCGCGAACAAATATTCTTACTCATTAGCTTTACAGTAAGCTTTGTTTGTTACACGACTTAATTGATTTGCTGTATTGCTCTCAGTTTAAAATGCTGAATAAGAAAACACAGTGTAGTAAAGTCATAATGTCAGTATGACTTTATTCACATTTTAAACTTTGGACAAAAAAAAAGGAGTTTAGAATTCTCCCTCAAGTCTTATTTATTACTTAATAAAGTATACTTACTGAATTCTGTATGCAATCATTCCAATCAATACGGCAAGACCTAGCGCTCTGCGAAAATAATTAACGCCTTGAAATAGCTCCATCCACGCCCAAGTAAATAATGCGCCATTTGCCACAAAGTCTAATACTGTATTGATTTTACCACTTGTAAAAACTAGAGTGAGTAAACTAGCTACTATCCAAAGAATAAGTGGTGGGTTTGGCATTTGAGCCACAACAATTTTGCCACTGCTGTCACGGAAGGTTTTATCAACTAACGTGTTTTCCATTGTTTGAAATTACTACTTAGGTAAAATTATTAACTTGCAAAAATTACGCAGTAATTTATTGATAATAGGCTGAGATTTAATTGCAAGTTATTTAAAAAAATTAAAACATTAAACCAATTCTATTTTCACCCATCTAATTGCTGAGATTAGAGCAGTAAAGGATATTCATATATGACTATATTGAAAGACATAATTACACAAATGCCAATGCGTATTTCTTTATTCTCGACGTACTTAAAATAGAAAAGCCTCCCATAATGGGAGGCTGAAAAGTTAGCGGAGACAACTTGTTAAACTACAGCGATCGCTCCTCCTAATGCAGAGAAAATGGCGGAGACGAATGCTGTGGCAAACAGCCACCACGCTGCTGTAGCTGCGGCTTTGCGGGTTTCTTCTGCTTGCCGCTGTGCTTGATGCTTTACCTGTTCTAGACGGCGTTGGGCTTCCTGCTGTATGCGTTCTGCACGTTGTAATACTGTGTTGCGTACCCGTTCAATTTGGTCGATGATTCGGTTGGCATCTTCTTCGGAGATGTCCTCACGAGAACTCATGATTGCCACTAGAGTATCACGGTCAAAGGAGGACAAGCGATCGCGCAGGGCATCAAAACCCGCTTGGGGATCGTCAAAAACTGTGCGAAGATCGCGCTTAATACTATCATAGTTAAGTTCTGGGCGATCCAGGGAGTTGAGATAGTTACGAATGCGGGCGAAAACCCCGTCAATTGCATCTTGAATGCCCCGTTGAATGCTGCGTACTTGTTCGACAAATTGATCCCTTACGGACACCATATTATCGGCAATCCGCGCTGCTTCTTCATCAGAAATATCTTCCCGAATTTTCAGCAGGGCAATGATGGTATCACGGTCAAACTGGGAAAGGCGATCGCCAAAACTTTCTACGCCGACTCGCGGGTCGTGCAACAATAATTGCAAGTCGCGTTTGATACCTTCAGGATTGAGTTCTTCTTTACCCGTTTGACGCAGATACTCTTCCAAATAACCTTTGAATGATTCTACTCTTTGTTGTGTACGGCTAGCTAGACGACGAGGCGCACGTACAAAGTTACGAATCGAAGTTTGGGTGGAATCAATGATTTCATTGACTTGTTCTTCACTCAAATCTTGGCGTTGACTGAGCAATTTCACCAGTGTATCGCGATCTACCCGCGACAACCGACGGCGCAATGCGACGGCTCCTTCTTTGGGATTTTCAAACAATTTGGTCAAATCTCGCTGAATACCTTCTGGATTCAGTTCTTGTTTGCCAGTATTTCGGAGATAATCTGCGATCGTTGTTGTCACAGAGTCGTATTGCTCTTTAGCTTTATCGACTACAATTTGAGGTGTGTGGCGAATATTATACCATGACTCCTCAGTAGCATTGATGATTTGATTAACTTGATCTTCACTCAAATCTTCCCGTTGACTCAACAATTGGACTAAGGTATCGCGGTCAAAGCGAGACAAGCGTGCCCGAATTGAGCTAATTCCAGCTTGCGGATCTTCTAGTATCTTTTTGAAGTCGGCGCGGATGGCATCAGGATTCAGTTCTGATTTGCCGGTGTTACGCAGATATGATTCTACATTTATCCACAGGGTTTCTGCTTGATATTGTGCCTGTTCTGCTAGTCCTTTGGATTCTACCAAAACGCGATCGCGTTGTTTTTCCAACTCATCGACAATGCTATCTACTTCATATAACTGGACATCGTTACGTTGTAGCAATATCTGCCGAATTTCTTGGCGATCGAGGTGCGCTAGCCGCAATGTCAGGGTTTCATAATCTGCTTCTGAGTCTTCCAGCAGTGGTTTAAAATTCTGCTCGATGCCTTCGGGTGTCAAATCTGCCTTGGGAGTAACGAGCAGATAACTTTCTACTGCGCGTTGCAAGTCTTGAACTATATCTCTTTCTTCAATAGCTCTGACTGTTACTAGCACTTCTTGGCGGACTGTTTCTAGCTGATTGGCAATGCGCTGAATTTGGGCTTGGGTAAGCAATCCCCGTTGTTGCAGAATATTGGCAAAATCATTACGGGATAGTCGTTCTAGTTCCCGGCGGACGATTCCAGGGTCGGCTGCTGGGTCGTAGATGACATCATGAAATTCCTGGGCAATTCTTTCTGGACTCAGTTGCCAAGCATAAGTATTGTGCAGGTAGTTTTCAACATCAGCCCGAATTGGGCTATAGGGTTGTGATGGTGTTGGCAAACCTAGCTTATCTGCTTGTTGAGAGACTTTATCTTTGGCGGTGGTGAGACTACGCAAGATTTTTTCCACATCCAAATCAGGCAAATCTGCCCGTCCCAGCACAGTGGCGGTTAAGGCGGATAGTGCTTGCTGGATTGTACTTTGCATTGGGCCAGAGCCTGCCTTTTGGTTTTGGTCAGTTTCTTTGGAACCACCCTGTTCTGCTAATAACCGATCCAGTTTGGCGTTGAGTTCATCTGTTTTGGTTTGTCCTGGTGGGAGTGATTTCAAATAATCCATTAACTCACCCAGCCGATCTGCGGTGGGTGCTTGCTGACTTACCACTTGCTGCCAAACCTTATATAAGGTATCAGAAATCCGGCTAACGTCTTTTTTGGAAAGATCGGTGCGGCTGCTGACTAACTCGATAAACTTTTGGCGGTCGATGTTGCGGATATCTGGAGTCCCAGCGATCGCTTTTAATTGCGGATCGTTGAGTAAATTTTCAAAATCACTCCGAATCTTTGATACATCGAGTTCTGGAGGACGAATCTTTTCTAAGTAATCTTCAATGTTTTCTCGGATACTTACGGGGTCGATGGCGCTTCCTAGTTCTCGACGGACAGCAGCAGCGGCGGCTTCAGCTGTGGCTACCACTTGGTTATTTACAGCTTTCGCACCTAGTGCGGCGGTAGCAGTTCCCATAATCGCCTGAAAGCCAGATGTTGCCGTATTGACAACTGAGCCAATTAAGGAGCCTACGGTGGTGGAACTTACCCAAACTAAGAGCAAAAAGTAAGCACCCCAAATCACTAAACCGAGAATCGCTCCCAATCCTCGGTCTGAGATCACAAGGCTTAATTTTACTGCTAGGTAAGAAGCGATTAATAAGGCGATCGTCACAGTGGCTAATGTCCAAATTCCCACTGCTGTACCGATTTTGCGAATATTACCGCCCAAACTTTCCACCTCCCTACTATCTGAATCCGAGTCAGATGAGTGCCCCAGGTAGGAAATACCGAATGCAAGGGAGAGATTAGTTAGAACTAATTGGAAAGCAAAGGCAAGAATCACGCCGGAGATTAAAGCCACAAAAAAGCGTGGCCCGGAAATGAGAACCGATGCTTGTTCTGGTGTGACGTTTGAGCGTTCTAATGGAACCTGTGCTAACCACAATAGTGGTTTATAGAGTCCCACCATGATTTCCGTACTTTGGAACATTGGATTTCCTTCTACCTACTAAGTTTAAATTTGGGGGAATTAAGAATTTCTTGAGAAGCAACTCTTAGTATTTATTATGTTTGTACCTATGGCAATACCTAACTCTTTAGATCACAATCGTAGAATTTACGTCTTTAAAGCATCTCTCCAAAGGCTGAAACCCTCATACAGCGAAAGATATAACTTTTGTTATCTCTTGGTAAAGAACATAATTCAATGGCAAGCAATCTTACTTAATTTACTGCTAATTTTAATTTTAATTGTTTAATTTATAGTGAGTAACTCTATTTTAAAAATAGTTTGCTTTCAAATAGTTTAGATTTATTTCAATATCTGTTTTTATCACCCTCTCTAGGTGGATTTATTTATAATAATACGTTTAAGCATCGGTCAGAAGAAGTGCTTGTCTTTTGTGTCTATAGACAGAAAGCATTCTAGTTATTAATAGCTACATTAAAGTTAACAAACGAATTGTTGAGGGCAAGGAAATGGCAACTCCTTTTTCTAGAGATTTGCTAATAATGTCAACAGAATATAATAGTTGCGATCGCAATGATTTTCTGTTTTATTAGACTCCTCAAGCCTCAATTTTAAACGGTCGTTTTGCAATGATTGGCTTTCTTGCCTATTTAATTTGGGATTTAGTTGGCTATAAAGTTTTGTACTTGATTGGTTACGAGAGCATTTAAAGAATAAAAACCAACTTGATTAGGAAGGAAAAAACAATGAAAACTCGTCCCTCTACTGATTTACCAGCTGTTGCACCGGAATACAACGGTATAGACCGGAATGCATTTTTGTTTGGTTGGACTCCTCAAGCCGAAATTTGGAATGGTCGCTTGGCAGCTATTGGTTTCCTTGCTTATTTGCTTTGGGATTTAGCTGGTTATAGCGTCTTGCGTGACGTTTTACATTTGATTAGCTACTAGAAACTAAACACCTAAAAAACTATTAAATTTTGGAGAAAAAAATGGCAACTCAAGAAACTCGTCCCTCTACTGATTTACCAGCTGTTGCACCGGAATACAACGGTATAGACCGGAATGCATTTTTGTTTGGTTGGACTCCTCAAGCCGAAATTTGGAATGGTCGCTTGGCAGCTATTGGTTTCCTTGCTTATTTGCTTTGGGATTTAGCTGGTTATAGCGTCTTGCGTGACGTTTTACATTTGATTAGCTACTAGAAACTAAACACCTAAAAAACTATTAAATTTTGGAGAAAAAAATGGCAACTCAAGAAACTCGTCCCTCTACTGATTTACCAGCTGTTGCACCGGAATACAACGGTATAGACCGGAATGCATTTTTGTTTGGTTGGACTCCTCAAGCCGAAATTTGGAATGGTCGCTTGGCAGCTATTGGTTTCCTTGCTTATTTGCTTTGGGATTTAGCTGGTTATAGTGTCCTGCGCGACGTTTTACATCTGATTGGCTACTAGTCGTCTGCTACAAGCATTATGATAGGTTAAGATATGTTTGTAGTAAGCACTTAAGTGCTTATAGCGCTTCCCATTCAGAGACGGTACAATATTGCACCAATTTGGCAAATTTACCAAGATTGTTAATTCGTAGGTTGGGTTGAGTAACAAAACCCAACCTATACATTTTTATTTTTTAGCCTTAGCAGTATTGCATTGGCTTCTACAAATGCTTGCCAGTTTTCCACATACGACCTTTGAAAGTTTATTTATTGTGTAGCAAAAAAGTCACTTACAAGTAGGTGACTTTTCTCCGATCAAAATTTGACAAAAATTACTGAAATTTTAAAGAGTGATTATTCATCAATACTACTGGGAATACCCAAAACAGCACAGGGAAATTTAGAACCTAGTGCTTCAATCATTGGATGATTGACAGAGTTGCAACCTAGAAACAGAATATCAGCCGCTTCTGATTCAACAACTTTGCGAAGTTCTGTAGAAATGCAGCCAAATCGCAAATGAGATTTGAAAGAACCCTGCCATTCTTCAGCCAAACTTCGGGCTTGCCAGAGAATTATATCTGCTTGTTGTAGAGGAGCGATCGCTGTCTGTAATTTAGGTTGAGTTAATACCTGTGTGACAGACTTTGATACTTCACTAACTTCACATTCTAATGAAGATTGTTGTTGGGGAAAACTCAAGATATTTGAATACTGATTGCTTTGATTATCTTCTACTACATAAACGGCTTGAACTGTAACTTCTGTATTGGTGGCCAAACGCGTTTGATGGGCAACCCAAAAGGCAATATCTAATGCCGTATGACTGTTGGGAGATGCATCATAAGCAACAATTAAATTAACTGCTTTCGCCTTTTGAAGTTTTTTAGAAAAAGGTTTTTTTGGTTCTGGCAGTAGTACCATTTGTTCGATTAAATCATCTCGGCCTGTGGCACTTTGCAGACGTGCTAACATTGGCTTTATTTGCACAGCTTTACTTCTCCTAATGAAATGAATTAGCAATGAGAAGCAGGGCGACCAATTTTAGATTTTGGACTTCGGCTAGGTTCAGTCGAAGGATTTTGGATCTTAGATTGAGTGATGATAACCAAAATTTCAAATCTTAAAATTAGTCAAGGAAACCCCAATAATAACTGTATTACAGCCAAGGTCTTGGGGGTTCCTTCCATTGCCTACGGAGTTAGCTGACGGGCTAAGACTGGAAGGTGTCTCTCTCTTAGAAGTGCTGAGTGCTAAGTGCTGAGTTAATATTAATAATTCTTAACTTCTGACTCTTAACTCCTCATTTTCTATGAGATACGCCCCACAATATGGTTCCTCCGTTCCAAATTCAGCTTTCATGGATTTGAATTAGGCTACCCACTAAAAAAATGATAATCTAATTTACTCGTCTTGGGCAAAATATCGATCGAGGAAATTTAGGGCGTGGTTGCGGAGTTCAAAATACTCTTTTGAGTTTCGCATGGCGGCGCGATCGCGCGGATGCTCAAAAGGAACTTCTAAAATCTCCCCGATATTAGCAGCTGGGCCATTGGTCATCAAAACGATGCGATCGGACATATAAATTGCTTCGTCTACATCGTGGGTAATCATCATCACTGCTTGACGATTATTTTCCCAAATATCCAATACCTGCCGTTGCAATTTGCCACGAGTTAGTGCATCTAGTGCCCCAAAAGGTTCATCCATCAGCAACATTTTGGGACGAATTGCTAAGGCTCTGGCAATACCTACTCGTTGTTTCATACCTCCAGAAATTTCATCAGGATATTTGTCAGCCGCCGCCGTCAAGTTTACCATTGCCAAGTGTTCATTTACAATGCTAATTTTCTCGGCACGATTAGCATTTTTTAGCACTTCATCTACGGCTAAACGGATATTTTCTCGCACTGTTAACCAAGGTAACAGAGAATAGTTCTGAAATACCATCATCCTTTCGGCTCCTGGCTGACGAATTTCTTTCCCATCTAGCCTGACTGAGCCGGAAGTGGCTTTTTCTAAACCAGCTACTATTTTGATTAGAGTTGATTTCCCACAACCTGAGTGACCAATTACAGAAATATATTCATCTTCATCAATCGTTAAATTAACTTTATCTAAAACGACAAAATTATCTTTATCAGGTGTCGGATAAGACTTGACTAAATTTTCAATTTCTAAAAATCCAGCGCGGGGCAGAACTTCGGTCTGGGTATTAATAGGTAATGAGGTATATTCCATCATCAAAGGCTCCGGAAACAATTTAGTCAATCAATATTTGAACTTGGGATTTAAGACATGAAAAAACGAGTGTGAGCGTTAGCCCTGATGGCAAAACTATTCAAATAACCCACCGGATCGCTGGGGTCGAAGCCTTTCTTATCTATAAATACCTCTGGTGGTTCGACCTTGTAATCATCCTTGGGACATTGGATGCCCATTTCCGATGCTATCTCGCGGTATAAATCCGTTCTCCAGCCTTGTCCAGCTAGTTTCTCAGCATTTTTGGGGAATTCCTTGATTTGTCCCCACCGTGCTGCTTGTGTCATCAACCAGAGACTTCTCGATCGCCATAAGAATGTGGAGTGTTCTCCTGGCTGTTTGGGAAGGTTGTCAGGAATATCGAAGAAAATCGTGGTGTCAGCAGCTTTAATGGTGCGGTCTTTGCCATCAAAGCCGCCATAGTTGTAATTGCCGAGAATTGCCGGACTTGTAAACTTCGCAATTGGCGCACCTTTCTTTTTGGGTCTAGCACCCGTAAAGGAACGGTCTGTAAGCAGTTCGGCTACTTCTTGGCGGTTTTCTGCTTTGCTGCAATACTGGCAGGCTTCAATCATCGCCTTGACTAGAGAACGATAGGTTTTGGGATATTTCTCGATGAAAGATTCCATCACGCCCAAAAGTCGATCTGGGTGTCCCAACCAGACTTCTTTACCTTGTGCAAAGGTAAAGCCAATGTTTTCATTACCAGTTATTGCTCGTGTATTCCAAGGTTCTGCAACCATGTAAGCTTGCATTGCCCCAATCCGTACGTTTGTTACCATTTGGGGAGGCGGAACGATAATGATGCGAAACTCTTTAAGCGGATCGACACCTGCGGCGGCGGATAAGTAACGGATAAAGTATTCGTAAATGGAGGAACTTAATACTACTGCCCAAACTCTGTTTTCTGGCGGTTGGTTGTCAAAGTAACCTCGGAAATCGCGCCCAAAGGCTTCTAAAGCGCCATCGCCATATTTTTCTTGATACTCGTACCACGGACGCAGCCCAAAATCCCACATGGCTTTATTCATGGTCATGGCGTTACCGTGGCGATGTATGGTCATCGCTGCACACAATGGGGCGTGGCGTGCGCCTTCGGCACCAATTCTGGCGTTGGTAACTGCACCAGATACTACGGGTGAAGCATCCAGGCGACCAAAAATTACACCGTCGCGGGAGGTGGCCCAACTGGCTTCGCGGTTGAGTGTAACGTTTAAACCATACTTGCGGAAGAAACCTTTTTTCCAGGCGATCGCAAATGGCGCACAATCATTAACGGGAACGTAACCAACTGTAAGATCGGCTTTTTCTAGGTCGCCGCTTTTTACTACTGGTTGCACAGCTAAGGCTTCTTCTGTCAATCCTTTGGCCGATCTATCTCCTGAAATCCCACAAGAGGACAGTGCTATTCCCGCCGTTGTTGCTCCTATTCCCTTGATAATATCTCGTCGAGTCCAGTTAATATTACCCATTCTTGTAGCTCCATTGGTGATTGATTGCTCGCGTTCCAGGCGCAGAGTCTCGCTAAATTTTGCTGTTTTGATCGCAGGCTAATTTTGTTAGTTGGAAGTTTTAGGGCGATGGGTTACTAATTCTTCGATTTTGCCCACGGCATAATCCAGAATTAACCCAGTTACACCAATTACCAACACAGCTAAAAAGACTGAACTCAGGTTTAAGCGACTCCATTCATCCCAGACAAAGAAGCCGATACCAATACCACCTGTGAGCATTTCCACGGCGACGATTACCAGCCAAGCTATGCCTAAACTAATTCGTAAACCTGTAAAAATATACGGCAAACTTGCAGGCCAAATGATTTTTGTAATCCGTCGCCAACGGGGCATTTCTAGCACTCGTGCCACATCTAAATAATCTTTGGGAACGCTAGAAACTCCTAAAGCGGTATTAATAATTGTTGGCCATAAGGAAGTAATAAAGATGACAAAAATGGCTGAAGGATCTGCTAAGTTGAAAATTGCTAAGGCGATGGGTAGCCAAGCTAGGGGCGATACAGGTTTAAAAATTTGAATAATCGGATTAAGCGCTATCATTGCCGGTCTGGACATGCCAATTAGAAACCCCAGAGGAATCGCTACTACCGCACCCAACAAAAAGCCTATTAATACCCGGCGCAGACTTGCGATCAATAGCCAACCAATTCCTAAATTCCCTGGGCCTCGCTGATAGAAAGGATTTAAGATGTAGTCTAAATTAGCGATTAGCGCTTCTGGTGGAGTGGGCATCAATTCATGGTTGGCAAGTGCAACAATCCACCACAACACAATTATTCCCAAGAAGCCTAATACAGGTAAAAAGAAGACATCCCTGACAATAACAGGTTTTGTTTTTTTCCAAGCAGCTTGTCCAGCGATCGCAGCGATCGCAGCCAAATTTAGTTGAAATATCATTTACGACCTCAACAGATTTAAGTGCAGGTACAAAAAATCCGAGCAGTACCAGCCTTGGACACCGATGAGATCGGAACATTATAAAAATGCCGTCTCTTCAGTCTCCTCTCAATGCCTACGAAGTTAGCTGACGGGCTAGGGCTGAGAGATGCCCTTCACAAGAAAGTTATGAGTTATGAGTTATGAGTTATGAATTAAATATTAGTATTAGTAAGTTCCAACTCCTCACTCTCAACTCCTCACTTTCTATGAGATACGCCCCACAATTTGGTTCCTCCGCTCCAGCGTTATGCACTGTGACACGCTGAATTAGGCTGACTTACTCTAATGGATACTAAATTATGCACAATATAACATCGATCCTCAGTAAAAGCCATCTATCTTATGATAATTATTGTTTATTTTAATACTTAAATTAAATGTTAATAACTAGTTAATGGCAACAAATAAGACTTGTGTATCTAGTTATGTTGTGAGTTAACTCCTTGCACAGACAGCTAAACAATATAGTTAAGCAAAGTATCAAAAATATTACGTGCTTGATTAATATTTTTTAATATAAAACGGAATATACTGATAAAATTTTATATACGACTACTTAATTAGCAAACAAAATAACATATATAATCTATTCCTTTTGGTAGGTGAACTAAATTGTTAAATTTGGTAAAAACCCACTGCACTCGCTAAACTAATTGGATATGGAAGTTTACTCATCTATCTCCTAGCTGAATTTAACATAATGGATTTTAGTCAAGTACTGGCTGAAAAAACGGATACCATCGTCGATAAATGGATTTTAGCGGTTCGCAAGGATAGACGGATTGAAAGTGCTGATGACCTATCTTATACAGCCGTAAAGGATCACGTCCCTGATGTTTTGAAAGCTATGGTGACAGTGCTTTCAAAATCTCAAGATAATGATATTCAGTCAATAGTTACTGCCAGTTTTCAGCATGGAGCTATTCGTGCCGAACAAGGCTTTGATGCAGCAGAAATCGCTAGAGAATATCATCTGCTGCGAACAATAATACTTGATGCTCTACAAGCAGATTTATTGGAAGGAACACCTGTAGAGATAATTCGTTCTATGCGTTTGATTGACGCTATCCTAGACGAAGCGATCGCTCGATGTTTCAAGAGTTATGTTGAGGAACGCTTGCGGGAATTACAGCAGTTGCAAGTATCACTAAGGCTCCATAACGAGGAACTCACGCGGTTAATTAGCGCCAATCAAGAGTATCTTTCTCAACTAGCCCACGAATTAAAACATCCTCTAACTTCTATTATTGGTTATTCGGATCTGTTTTTACGCCAACAACGACGAAAGGCTGATATAAAAGACAACTATACGAATTTAGAACATATTGAGCGGGTACTACGCAATGGTAGACAGTTACTCCATTTAATCAATGATGTACTAGAACTTTCCCGCTATGAGGCAGGACAGACAAAAATCCAATTAGCGCTTACCGATGTGCGGGAATTAATCGATAATATCTGTCAAATGTTGGAACCTTTAGCTGCGGGAAAAAATTTACAAATTGTAGTCGATTGCGATCGCATCCCTGAAAAATTAATCACAGATTCGTTTCAGTTGCAACAAATTATTACAAATCTTATTAGTAATGCGATTCGTTATACAGAGTCGGGGACTATTATTATCATGTGTCAGGTGTTGGAGAAGCAGAGATGGGCGATCGCAGTTTCTGACACTGGGATTGGCATTGCACTCGAAAACCAAGCCCAGATATTTGAACCCTACTTTCGCGTCAGTTCTAGCGATCGCCCATATCTTCCTGATAGTACAGGATTGGGATTAGCGATCGTCTCGCGTTTAGTAAAACTATTGCAAGGTCAAATTAACCTAGCCTCACAGGTAGGCGTTGGTTCTACTTTCACCGCAATTTTTCCTTTAGAAGTGGAGTTTTAAAAGTCACGGTTACACAAGCAAAGTCAACCTCCGTGGACTATACAAAATCAAGGGTTTTGTCTGTATAGCCACGATTTCAACGCCAGGGCTTTTCTTAGCGATGATGTCTACCATTCCCATTTTTTATCTTTCGATTTCATCTATTTCTTTGGGAACCCCCGCAGTTAACACCTCATGTCCCCCAGGCGTAACTAATACATCATCCTCAATCCGAATGCCAATCCCAACCCATCGAGGATCGGTCTGTGGCTGGTCTTCTGCTAGTTTGGTATCTGGCACAATATATAGTCCCGGTTCCACTGTCAAAATTTGACCTGGTTGTAAAATTTGTGGTTTGTCTTCACCATGCTGATAAACACCGACATCATGGACATCTAAACCTAACCAATGGCTGGTACGATGCATATAATATGGTTTGTATTTTTCCTCTTCAATTAACTTATCAATTTCACCTTTGAGGATGCCAAGTTCCACTAAACCTTCCGTGAGAACGCGCACTGCTGTATCGTGAACTAACTTGAAGGGATTACCTGGTTGGACTTGAGCGATCGCTTGTTTTTGCGCCTCCAAAACAATCTCATACAATGTCTTTTGTTCTGACGTAAATTTACCCCCAACAGGAAATGTCCGGGTAATATCCGAGTTGTAATAACCATAGGCACAACCAGCATCAATTAGCAGTAATTCTCCATCCTGCATTTGACGATTATTTTCAATGTAATGGAGTACGCAAGCATTGACACCAGATGCCACAATCGAAGGATAAGCAGGCCCCATTCCACCCCGGACTCGAAAGATCCGTTCCATCTCCGCCTGGATTTCGTACTCATAACGTCCCGGTGCGGCGATTTCTTGGGCATAATTGTGGGCTTCAGTTGCGATCGCAGCTGCTTCACGCATCAATTCCAACTCAGCTTCGCTTTTGATCAATCTCATGCTGTTGAGGACAGGGCCAGTATCTTCAATAGCGATCGGCCCAGTACCACGCTTCGGATAAGTCCGCAATAAACTTTGATAATGTTTGAGGATTTGGTCGTTAAAATTGCGATCGCGTCCTAAGTGATAGTAAATCCGGCTGGCTTTTTCTAAATACTGCGGTAACTTTTCATCTAACTCGCTAATGGGGTATGCTTCATCAGCACCATAAATTTCCTTGGCTGCATCTACCCCACAAAGATAACCAGTCCATACTTCTTTTTCGCGATCCTTCGGTTGGACAAACAGCACAAACCGATGTTCTGCGTGATGCGGCGCTAACACTGCTACTGCTTGTGGTTCATTAAAACCAGTCAAGTAAAAAAAATCACTTTCTTGGCGATAAACATACTCGACATCGTTGTGCATCACTGCCATTGGCGCACTGCGAAAAATGGCTGTCCCATCACCTATTTTTGCCATTAATTGCTCGCGACGCTGCCGATATTCTGCTTGCATAGTTGATGTACTTTTAATAGGTATTGTATTCTTTGACACTTTTAGCAACTAACAAATGCACAGATGATGCCTCTTAATAGCTGCTAATCTAAGTTATTCTAACCAATATTTGTTTCCACTCAAGTTATACAGCAGAATACAGAATTCAGGAGTAAAACACACTTTATACCTGGGTAACAGACTTAGCTTGTGTACCTAACCAAAAAAATATATTAGGAATAATGTAGCGATCGCTTCTATCTTAATTAAGTCTGTTTAATTAAACATAAAATAAATTTCTAGTTTGTAGATATATTTTTGATACAACCTTCAAATGTCCAGGACTTACGCAACTGGCATATTATTTTCAGTTCGTAGTGTTCGCGTAGCGTCTCGCAGAGAGGATTTTAATCCTCAAAATAAGGGCTAGAGCCGCTTACTACAAACTACAAATCCGATTTTTTTGTGACACTTGCGTAAGTCCTAATGTCAAAGAAAATAGATAAAATAATCATTTTTATCTATAAATAATCATATAAGCAATTACAAAATATATTTTGCAAATGCTTATATAGAACTTGAAAATTTTAGAATAATAGTTTAAAACAAACAAATATTTATCTTCCAGAAATGACATTAATAAATAAAAAATAGTTATAAAGAAAAATTGAAACCCTAGCAAATGTTATTTCGTTACAGAAAGAGATTACAAAAAAAAGTTAAAAGAATATAACACCCAATAATAAAAATACACCATGCCGGCAAATTCAAATTCCTCACCCTTAGCTTTGAATACATCTCGATTGTTATCAGATTCTTTTGCAAAATCAGAAATCTTGACAACTTCTCTTAAGAGTTTAAATTATGATTTGGGGTTTGGAAATAAGAGTTCTTCAATAGCACTAGAAAGTCAACCGGTAACTGCGCCTGTTAAAACGTCAGCAAATCCCAATCCTAATCCTTACTTAACTAGTGCGGCGATTACTCCTGACTTTAACGGGGATGGTAAAACAGACAAAGTTTGGGTCAATTCTGCAACAGGTGAGATTATCATTCGGTTGATGGATGGCACAAAAGTTATCGAACAGGGTTCTTTGGGTCAATTTGACCTATCCGCCTATGATTACAAAATTGCTGACTTCAATGCTGATGGCAAAACCGACTTCTTATTACGCAATAAGACAACCGGTGAGAATAGTATTGTCTTAATGGATGGCACCAAAGTTGGTAGTGCGGCTGCTCTAAGTAGCGTCGATCCAGCTTGGACTCCTCAGATTGGAGATTTCAACGGCGATCGCAAAACCGATATCTTCTGGCATAATGGCACAACTGGCGAGAATGCTATCTGGGAAATGGATGGCACTACTGTTCTGAATGCAACTGTTCTAGACACTACAAACACAGCACTAACTCCTACAATTGTTGATTTCGACGGCAATGGTAAGAGTGACATCTTCTGGCGCGATCAGACCACCGGCGATAACACAGCTTGGTTTATGGATGGTACGCAAAAGACTGAATTGGCGCTGCAATCACAAGATCCCGCCTGGACTCCTACCCTTGGTGATTTCAACGGCGACTATAAGACTGATATTCTCTGGAGAAACGCTCAAACCGGTGAGAACAAGGTTTGGACGATAAATGGTATTTTAGTCACAGAGGGTGCTTTGGGCACACTTGACTCATCCTGGACTTCCAAAATTGGTGACTTCAACGGTGATGGCAAGACCGATATCTTCTGGCACAATGGCACAACTGGTGAGAACACTGCTTGGTTGATGGATGGCACAACAGTTGCAACTGAAGCTTTCTTACCAGCTAATAACGCGGCCTTGACACCATCTCTTGGCGATTTCAACGGCGATGGCAAGACTGATATCTACTGGCGCGATCAGACAGCAGGTACAGACAACATTTGGACTATAAATGAAACGACAGCAGTTGAGACTCCTATCAGCGATGCAGATAAGCTGACCGGAGAGTGGTATACGTTCTAAAAGTTAGGGGCATGGGGCATTGGGAATTGGGCATTGGGCAGAGGAGAAAGAGGTAATTTTTATTCTTCCCCCTGCCCCCTGCTCCCCTGCTCCCCTGCTCCTCTGCTCCCTGATTCCTTCATTTCCTTACTGCTCAAAACTTGTAGCTCAAAACTTGAATCTCGCCATTCTCCGGCAAATCTTTAGGGCTAATAGAAATACTATCTGCACTGCTACGCCGCACTTTCATACCTTGCATTAAGGTTAGAAAATTATCTAGTGGTGAAAGATCGCATTTAGCAGCATCAGCAGCCTGTGTCCGGTAATGAGTCGGAATCACTAACTTGGGATTTAATACTTGAACAGCCTGCTTTGCTTCCTCAGCATTGTAGGCTTTTGCACTGCCTCCCACTGGAATAAATGCCACATCGGGACGCCCCATCAGGATTTTTTGCTCAATAGAAATAGGTGCAGCAGCCCCGCCTAAGTGTAGGATATTAATTCCGCCTTGCTTCCAACTCCAAGCAGTATTTGAGCCAAACTGCTTACCACCTTTGCGATCGTGGTCTATAGCAATTCCTTGGAATTTAATGCCTTTAAACTCATAAACTCCTGGTTCATAGATCAGTTTTGCATTTCCCGGTAATACATCCACAGCACCTTCGTCAAGCAGTTGGCTGCTAATCAGTACCAAATCTGCTGCAACTTTTGGGGGACGATACTTAGCAGTACAACCGATTGACCGAAATGGATTGACGAGAACTTTCGCACCGCCACCAGTAAAAAGAAAGCAAGTATGACCCAACCACTGAACTGATAAACCGCTAGATTGTGCGTCAGCTTGAGATTCAGAACCCAAGGTAGTAACTAAAGCTGTGGCCAACCCCGCCCCAGCATAGCCCATCAACTGTCGTCGTTTCATTAATTATGCTCTTGACTGTAACTGTTGGAGAAAATTTCGCAATAACTGTTTTCCTGAAGATGTCAGGACACTCTCTGGATGAAACTGGACGCCCTGAATGTGAGGATAGTTCCGGTGTCGCACTCCCATAATGGTGTTATCTTCAACCCAAGCGGTGATTTCTAACACATCTGGGCAAGTCTCACGTTCGATTACCAAACTATGATACCTGGTGGCGGTCAGAGGATTTTCTAATCCCCGGAAAACCCCCACTCCAGTGTGAGACACCTGAGAAGTTTTGCCATGCATCAACTCTGGAGCAGAAATTATTTTACCACCGAACACTTGACCAATGCTTTGATGTCCCAAACAGACACCCAAAATTGGTAACTCTTGTCCTAGCTGTTCAATCAATTCTAAAGAAATGCCGGCATCTTCCGGGCGACCAGGCCCTGGAGAAATAACTACAGCTTCCGGCTTTAATGCCTGAATTTCATCTATGGATATCTTGTCGTTACGAAAAACTTTAATATCATCTGCCGCTGGGAACTCTGATGCCAATTCTCCCAGGTACTGCACTAAGTTATATGTAAAACTATCGTAATTATCGATAACTATAATCAAAGCTTATCATTCCTGGTTTTACGACTGATCAGTTGCAAAAAGCATAGATAAGTATCTCATGCTATTTGTTCATTAGGTGTAAAAATAATGTTGACGTAGACGTGTAAGTATGAAGTGGCTACTCTACGGCCATTTTCTAAAGATTACCAAGTAATCCTTTAGCCAGGATGCTTGGCACGTTGGCGTAGCCCGTCGTAGACATCGCACGATTTAAATTTTAAATATATTCTGCAAAGGGGATTCGGACAGAGTGTGATTCTCTTAATGAGTCACTTAGCGATGCCTAAATCACGTCTACAAAGTCGATATAATTAACCTTACCAGAGGAGGGAGCAATAGCGTACCTGCTACTAGCATCGCTACGAAAGCAGAGACAAGCACTGCACCAGCTGCACAATCTTTAGCAATTTTTGCCAAATCATGGTATGTCTGCTTAACGGTTAAGTCCACAACGGACTCGATCGCTGTATTTAGTAACTCTAATGCTAAAACTAAACCACTAGTTATACCAATTACCGCTATTTCTACCGCTTGTAGATGCAAAAAAACGCTTAAAGCAATAGCTAAAGCACAAACACTTACGTGGATGCGAAAATTACGTTGAGTTTGAAAACTATAGCTGATTCCAGCCCAAGCATATTTAAAACTAATAAATAAATTAGAGGCTACTTTCCAGGAGAATTCCCGTTCGTCAGACACCAGTGTTTGTAACGAGGTAGGCGTTGGTGATGGAGAAATTTTTTGCGACATAGACTTAAAAACACAAGAACAGAGTTGCTACAGTGGGAATATTCGCCGATCTTAATGGCAGAATTAACTTTGAGGCAATCTTTAAGCAATTTTCCACAGAAGTATTATAAAAGTATTACCCAAAATTAACATTAAGAGATACTTTAATTACTGCTATTCCATGTCAATAGCAATACCTATTGCATTCAGCAATCCCACTTGCTGTTTTAACATTCGCTCCAAACTTTTTTCATCAGGATGATCCCAGCCCAACAGATGCAATAAACCGTGAGCAGCTAACCAAGCTAGCTCAGTTGGTAAGCTATGTTCCTGTTGTTGAGCTTGGCGCTGTGCTGTATCTACAGACACAATAATATCACCTAAGTATAATGGGACAGAGGCAAGCATTTCTTTGCTTTGAGGAAAATCCACTTCCAAAGCAGCAAAGGCTAAAACATCTGTCGGCTTATTTTGCTGACGATATTGAGCATTCAGTTCTTGAATTTGCAAGTCATCTGTCAAACGCAGCCCGATTTCATAACTTGGCGCTGGTGGAATCTGAGGGTGAAGTATTTCCAACCAGTGATTAAACCAGTTTTCCCAAGTTTTAGGTGTAATTCGGGCATTAGTCTCGTCAATTTTTACAGATGTTGTCGGGGACAACTCATAAAAATACTCCTCCACATATAGTTCAACTCTCAGGGGCACACAGTCTCCTTGTCTGAGGTTTACGATTTGTCGTTAAGACTGTCTTTTGTCCTTTGTCATTGGTCATCTGTCCTTTTAAATATAATTAATGACTAATGACTAATGACTAATGACTAGTTTAGTGAGTGAGGTAAGCAAGACCAATAAGCAGAGCTAAAAGCCCTACAGCAGTCAATCCAAAATGCTTTAGAGAAGTTCCACCCTTCCGCACCATGTTTCGCATGGCGAGTTTGACATAGCTAGGTTGAGGTTCTGTTGAAGGTGAGTTGCTCATAGTTATTTGTCTACAGACTCTTTTATAACTGTAACAGTTGGTCTGGGATAGAATGGCGATCGCCCATATATTGCTAAGGCGTTTCACACAGAAACGCCTTAGCAATCGGGATGTTATGTAATGAGTGCCTTTATGCCAGAGTGTTTTCTACTAGTTTATTTTCTTGGCGCAGATAAGCTTGAATGAATGTATCAAGTTCACCATTCATCACATCGCCAATCGCTGTTGTTTCCGTGTTTGTACGCAAATCTTTCACCATTTGGTAAGGGTGAAACACATAGTTACGGATTTGGTTTCCCCAGGAGGCTTCTACCATATCGCCACGAATTTCGGCAATTTCTTGGGCGCGTTGCTCTTTGGCTATGACCAACAGCTTTGCTTTGAGGCGATTTAAGGCTTTTTCTTTATTTTGCAGCTGCGATCGCTCTTCTGTACAGCGCACGGCAAGACCCGTGGGCAGGTGAACAATCCGCACTGCTGTTTCTACTTTGTTGACATTTTGCCCACCTTTACCACCAGAGCGGGTTGTGGTGATTTCCAAATCTTTATCTGGAATATCCAATTGCACAGAGTTATCAATCTGCGGCATCACTTCCACCCCGGCAAAACTGGTTTGCCGCTTGCCGTTAGCATTAAAAGGGGAAATCCGCACTAAGCGATGTGTACCCATTTCCGATCGCAAGTAACCATAAGCATAGCGACCAGTAATTTCTAGGGTTGCCGATTTAATTCCGGCTTCATCACCTTCCGACTCTTCAGCTAAAGTTACCTTATAGCCGTGAGCTTCGCCCCAACGGGTGTACATCCGCATCAGCATAAATGCCCAGTCTTGAGCATCTGTGCCACCAGCACCAGCAGTAATTGTCAGTACAGCACCTTCGGCATCATAGGGGCCGGAAAGTAACTGTTGTAACTCCCACTGATCTAGGTCACGATTGAGTTTAGTGATGGTAGATTCAGCTTCTTGGAGTAGTGCCTCATCGGTTTCTAACTCCAACAATTCAACAACTGCCTTAGTATCTTCGAGATTGGCGTGCCAGCGATCGTATTGCTGGAGGTGGGCTTTTAGGTCGTTGAGTTCTTGCAGAGTTTGTTGGGCTTGGGTTTGGTTATCCCAAAATTCTGGTTGAGCTGATATTTTTTCGAGGTCTTGAATTTTGGCTGTCAGTGCAGGTACGTCAAAGATAGTCCTGGGTTTTACCCAGGCGGCCAGACAACGTTTCGATTTCGCGTTTGAGTTCTAGGACATCCATAATGCTTGCTGAATGATAGATAGAGCGCTTTGGATTAAAAAATTGCTCTTTATTCTACTTATGTTTTTTGATTTTAGCTGTAATTGGGCAAATTTTTTCTGCACTACTTAAATCTAAGTTAGAAAAGTTACTTTAAATTATCAAGCGCTTTTTTACTTACTGAAGTAGTGTGATTTAACTGTTGCAGATAGGCTTTGATAAACAAATCGATTTTACCATCTAAAACCTCTGCCGCAGCAGGTGTTTCTACATTGGTACGTAAATCTTTCACCTTGGTGTAAGGATGCAAGATATATTCACGGATAAGCTTGCTGGATAGAGATTTTATCTGTCCGGGTTGAATTTCATCAAGCTGGACATTTTGGGCTAGTGCGTAGGCGTAGCCCGTCGTAGACATCGCAAACAGTTTACTCTTGAGAATAGCCAAGGCTTTCTCTTTGTTTTGCAGCTGGCTACGCTCTTGGTTACAAGATACACTAATCCCAGTCGGAATGTGAACCATCTTTACCCACGTTTCTGTTCGGTTGACATTCCCCCGATGGCGATAAAAAGTAATTTCCAAATCTTTCTCTGGAATCTCAAAATCAATAGACTCATCTAAAATCGGGCTGACTTCTACACTGGCTAGGCAAGTATGCCGTCTGCCATTGCCATGAACAGGAGAAATTCGCTCTATTCTTGCATGAGTTCCTTGTTCCGATCTTAGCCAGCCATAAGCATAACGCCCTGTAATTTCTAGGGTGGCATGTTTGAACCCTCCTAAATCACCTGTTGACTCTTGCACTAGATACACTTTATGGTTATGATTTACTGCCCAACGATGGTATAGCTGTAATAATATAGCTGCCCATTTTTGGGCATCTATACTTCCAACCTCAGCCGTAATTGCCAAGAATGCCCCCTTTTGGTCGCAGGGGCCGGACAGGAATTGTTCTATTTCTACTGTTTCAAGTTCTTTTTGGAGTTGAGTTAGGTTGGTTTGCGCCTCTTGCAATAATTCTTCATCAGCAGATAATTCTAGTAGTTCTAGTGCAGCTTTGATATCTTCTAGAATGAAGTGCGATCGCTGATATTGTTTCTTCTTAGCGTTGAGGAATTCAATTTCTTGAAGTTTCTGATAGTAAGTGACAGAATTATGCCAGAAAGTAGGTTGAGAAATTAATTGATTCAACTCTTGAGTTTTTGCACTCAGTTCTGGGAGGTCAAAGACAGCTTTCAGCCTTGGTCAAGATATTAGACAACCTTTTTACTTCAATTTTGATATTTAAGAGTTCAAGCATAGTTTTGCTCACTTGAGGCTTAACTTATCTATATATCCTACTATTAAAACGATGAAAAACCCGTGGTTGCTAAAAATTCAACCACGGGTTTTATTTTATAAAACTTTACTTGTCTTAGTGCCTACAGACAATTAATCGCGGCCATTGATGGCAATTAGCAACCGCAAGATAAAGACGAACAAGTTGATGTAAGTTAAGTACATCGACAAAGCAGCAGGCAAATATTGGTCATCGCTGTAAGTGCGGGGCAAGATGTAGAAATCGACAACAGAAACCCCAACAAACAGGAATACTCCCAAACCGGAGATGGCAATTTCTAACCAATTTGGCGCGTAAACACCAAACATGGCAAATCCGAATTGGGCAAGACACACAACCACCAAGGCAATGACACCAAGATTGATGGTTTTCGTCAAAGCCATGCCATCTTGTTCAGAAAGATTTGAACCAATTTGACGGGCAGCAATAAAGGTGACACCACAACCAAGGGCAGCTAACCCAATGCCTTGAATGCCAACGCCTTGGGATCTCAAAGCGACAAATACCAAGCCACTGAGAGTATATCCAGACAAGAGGCTGTAGGTTGCCAACAGAGGTAGTGCAAGACCCTTATTACCTTTTTGGGCAACATTTTGGGCAACAAAGAACAAAATTAACTCCAAAATCACCGCACCAATGAAGGTGGGAAAGAATATTTCGGGGTTAGTACGGATAATTCCTAAACCGCCGTAGGTTCCTAATGCGGTTAGCACCAATCCACCACCGACGTAGGGGAGGGCGTTGGCAATCACGTTTGGGCCAACGAGAGCGTGAGATTTAGCCTCACGGATAGCTTCACGAAAATTACTGGTATTGCTCATATTGAAAAACTGTTTTTTAGGAAAACGTTCTGCTTATTCCTATTCTTACCAATCTTTGCCGTTAACGGACAAGGATTTAATATCGTTGCCAAATCTGAAGGGCGGCTTTGTTGTTGAAAATTAGAGTCGTCAGTTTTTGAGGATTTCACAGCATCTTTAGTACTGATAGCATACTCTTTACCCTTGATTGCAACCTATTTTGCGATTAATTCAATACCGATCCAATACTTGTCGGGTTTTGGGGAAAAGGGGAAAGAAAAAACCTTTAACCTAAACCCAGTAACCTTTTCCCAAATCCAATTCCGAGTTAAAAATCCACAAAGCGTGCAGTATTGACTACCGATCCACTTGCACTCAGTATGACAGATGACTATTAGGTAAGTGATGCATTTTTCAGCATAAATAGCTAGTTTTTGTTGCAAAAGCTAAAGATTATTTACCATTCAACAGTTATATAAAAAGCAAAAATCACCTGTGACAAAGAGGTTCGCAAAATCATGCGTACAAATACTGAATTGTGGAGTTAGACCCCTAACAAGTTCAGTGAAACGACGATGGCTTATTCTTCCCTGACTCAGCAAAATAATAACAGCTTAGAAGAAAATATACGCAGCTCCATTTTCTCAGGAATAGGAGTTACAACAAAGGTAATTTATATGGCAACAAGTGAGTCCTCTTTACGAACTGATGGTATAGAATTATTGCACTTGTATCACCAGAATCCATCTATTAAACTTCGTAATAAACTTGTACAGTTACATACTGGCTTAGTACGGAAGATGGCTCATAAATTCAGCCATCAATGCAATGAACCTTATGAAGATTTAGAACAAATTGGGTATTTTGGTTTGATTAGGGCTATTGAGCGTTTCGATCCTAGCCAAGGATATGCTTTTAGTTCGTTTGCTGTGCCATATATTCGCGGTGAGATGCTGCACTTTTTGCGCGATCGCAGTACTCTATTAAAAATTCCTCGTCGTTGGCAAGAATTATATAATGAAGGACAAAAGATTCGCAAGGACTTATCAATCTCTTTAGGTCGCCCGCCCAAGGATGCTGAAATTGCCAGCCAACTTCGGGTATCTGTACAAGAATGGCAAGAAACCAAATTAGCTGCTCAAAACCGGATGCCTTTGAGTTTAGATGCAACCGCAGTTAACTATGTTGATTGCCAAATAACCTTAGGTGAGGCACTTCCTTGTCCTCGTTCTCATGTGCTTCTGCAACAAGAAGAAGAACGCCAACAACTCCAAGGAGCAATCAATATGTTGGAAGAAAAGCCCCGTATGGCAGTTGAAATGGTATTTTTGAAGGAACTTTCTCGCAAGGATGCAGCTAAGAACATTGGTACTAGTCCAATGACAGTAACCCGCTATCTGCAAAAGGGAATTCAAGATTTGATTTGCTATTTACAACCACAGGTAATGCCTACTGGCTCGTAGTCATAGCTAAGTCAAAAATCCAATGACAAATGACAAATGACAAATGACAAATTATCTAGATTTTAAATCAGCGATCGCACCTTTGGTCATAGCAGCAATAGCTTGATCTGTCGCTTTCGGCAAATGATAATATTTACCGCCTGCTGTTTGCGATAATTCTTTAGCAAACCCAGTAGACACAAATTTACTTTCTGTATCAATTACTAATAGTTGCATTCCTAAAGCCCGGATTCTCGCAGCAATTTCTAATAATTCTCCTTTGATATCTGGCTTTTCTCCTGGTTCTAGCTGTTCGCCCAAAGAACGCGCTAAAGGAATATTACCTCGCCCATCGGTGATTGCTACAAGGACAACTTGCCCAATATCTCCACTCATCTGAGCATTTAAGCCGACGCGCACAGCTTGAGTTAAACCATGTGCTAAGGGCGAACCCCCACCACAGGGCAACCTTTCTAAACGGTTACGCGCCAAAGCAATAGAACGTGTTGGAGGCAATAATACCTCGGCCTGTTCTCCTCGGAAGGGAATTAATGCTATTTGGTCGCGGTTTTGATAAGCTTCAGTCAATAGTTGCATTACTGCACCTTTAGCCGATTGCATTCGATTCAGTGCCATTGAGCCAGAAGCATCTACCACAAATACTACCAACGCCCCGGCTTTACGTACCAGGCGTTTCGAGCGAATATCAGGCTGTTCGACAATAACTTTTCTATCTGGTTGTCTTTCTCTTCGTGCTTTTTGATAAGGAGCCGCAGCTCTCAACGTGGCATCTACTGCAATGCGTCGCGCTTTCCCTTTGGGCAACATTGGCTTAATGTAGCGTCCCCTGTCATCCGAAAAGATGACACTGCGACTACCAGATTTACCTTGCCGCTTTGCTGTTTGAGTAAAGTAAAGCACGCTGTCATCAAGAATTACCCCTTCTGGATCGAAGATAAACTCTTCCGGGATACTGGGCGGTTCTTGCTCTTGATTTTCTTCCTGTTCTTCCTGTTCTTCTTGTTCCTCTTCTGATTCGTCTTGGGGTTCTTCTTGATTTTGTGGCGGCGGCGGAGGCGGAGGTGGTGCTTGATCTGGTGGTGGTGTCTGCACAACTGTGGCGCGTGGTACAATTACCAGTTCCACCGCACGGCGCAAATCTTCGGCATTAACTGTTGTTCGTCCCTCTAAAGCTGCGGCGGCTTTGGCAACCCGCGTGGCGAATAACTCGGCCCGATGTCCCTGAACTCCACCGCGAATTGCCTCATCTACTAAGTAGGCAATTTGTTCGTGGGTGATGATTACTTCTTTCAACCATTCCCGCGCCAAGATGATTTGGGTTTTGAGAGAGTCTAAATCTTCGTTATACTGTTCGAGAAAGTCTTGGGGAGATTTAGAATAAGCGATCGCTTGATCGACTGCTTCTACTCTTTGATCTAAGCCGAGTACACCGTCAGCAGATAGTGCGATCGCAATTCTATCTAGCAAATGCTCTCGTAATCCGCCTTCTTCTGGATTGTAGGTAGCAATAAATAGGGATTTGCACGGATGCTGAAAACTAATCCCTTCCCGTTCGATCTGGTTGCGTCCCTCAGATAATACTGTTAAAAGTTGATTTGATATTTGGTCATCTAATAAATTAATTTCGTCTACGTACAGTACACCCCGGTTTGCTGTAGCGAGTAACCCAGGCTGAAAAATCGTATCACCTTGTTTTACCGACTTTTCAACATCTACTGAACCGAGGAGTCGGTCTTCGGTGATACCTAGAGGAATTTGCAAAAAAGGCGCGGGAATGATTTCGACGGGAACATCTTGAGTGTCTTTGTCTGCGTACTCCGCCAACAGTTGATCGTCCCATTCTTCGGGGCGATTGGGGTCGCAATTGCTGATTGAACCTTTGACAACTTCAATCGGTGGTAGTAGAGCGTGGATAGCACGAGCCATTACAGATTTTGCCGTACCGCGACGACCTGCGATCGCCACTCCTCCCAAACCAGGATCAACTGCGGCTAATAGTAAGGCTAATTTAATTGCTTCTTGACCGACTACGGCTGTCAAGGGAAAAGCAGTGATGGTGGGATTGATAGTAGGCGCAGGCATTGTTTGCTTTCATAGCGAGTCTCGGCCTTTAGCATACCAATTTCTGACACATTTAGAATATAAGTGCGATCGCCTCTGGTGAGCGGTTATCGCGATCGCATTTCCCTTGGGAGGAAGATTGATGAGTATTGCCCAGACTAAACGCTTCACAATAGCTGAATACCACAAGCTTATAGAACTGGGTTTTTTCCATGAAGATGACCACATTGAATTAATTAACGGAGAAATTATTGAAATGGTATCCAAGGGTACAGCTTATGAAACTTGTTTGCGAAACTTATTGCGAGAACTTCCAAAAATTGGTAAATATAGTTATTTAAATAAACGAATTATTTTATCAACATCAAGTAATAAATTTCCTTGCTTCCCGGATTTTTCTCTTGATTTAGTGAGGGTGTTTCCGCCCAAACTGAATTTTTCAGCTTTGCTATAGCAATGAGATAAGATTCAGTCATAAGACTAAGGAGTAAGTTCTATGGCTTATAGTGATTTTAAACTTATTGAGGTTATTGATTCGTTTGGGTTAGTTATCCACGAGTCATCTGGATTATTTGCAAACATACAGGAGCAAGACTGTAGTGATTTGTTATCTACCATTCTTAAGGAAAATGTTGATTTAGCAGTAGCAATAAGTTCGGAAAAAGCTCGGAGCGAAATGATAATTAGTCCAATTTTATTAGAAATTAGACGCAAATTTAATTATGAAATAAGTTTGTTTTCTGGAGTTGATTTTACTGTTGATAGCCAACGAGGACTAAATGGATTTTGTGATTTTATTTTGAGTCTTTCTTCGGAACAGTTGCTTGTACGTAGTCCGGTGGTTGTCTTAGTAGAAAGTAAAAATGAGAATTTAAGGTCTGGTTTAGCACAATGTATTGCTGAAATGATAGCTGCTCAGTTATTTAACGAAAGAGGTGAAAATCAAATTAAAACTATATATGGTGCTGTTACTATCGGCACTATCTGGCAATTTCTCAAGCTTGAAAGTAATGTAGTTTCGATTGATTTGAGTGAATATTATATTAAGGATATTAAGAAAATTTTAGGTATTTTGTATGGTGCGCTCGCGCAAAGTAAACCGTAAATTATTATTAGCTAAAATGTTTTTGCAATAATCCTATAGAGCCTTTTTAAAATTCATGGATATGGGTGAGCGCTTTTACGAAATCTTCATAAATAAATATCTTGACATCCAGGAGCAACTATGCAAATGTATATTTAAGACAGCAAAAGAACCGCACTCTAAAGCGCAGGTTTTTGGTGGTTGTCTCAGCAGTAGAATTCCTAGTTTCCTACCGAGCTTCATGTCGTTCCTTTGGCTGAATATTCAGCCCAATGTCAGGTCAACTAATTGCCTAGACTTTCAATGGGAAGACAAGATGTTTGGATGAATATTCAGGGGAAGGTATGACGCGAAACTTGCTAGGAAACTGGGAGTTCTACTGCTGAGACTTAAACCAAACGAAAGCGACGGTAGAAAACTTTATTGCAGGGTAGTACTTTTTGAGTACAAATTCCTCGTATAAAGCACCGCTACTGCTAGATGTGTAATTTGTTGAAGCTGTCCAGTTCACCAAAGAATTATGGACATATTACAATGACACACGCTAATAAATCTTTCAATACACAAACAAACCAGAAGCTACCTCTAGTTTCCATTTATTGGGATTATCAAAATGCTAAATTAAATCCATCTCAGGCTAAATCATTGTTGGATTTAGCACAATCTAAAGGACGTGTAATTAGTGCAAAAGTTTACTACAATGCACAGTGTCAAGCTCAAGTTTCTGTAAAGGATGATTTCGGCAATCTTTTTAACTGTCTTAATGTTCCTTGTCCTTTAAAAGATAGTGCAGATAACCAATTAATCGCTGATTGCTTAGGTGAAATTCACAGTAATATGTCTCCAGATATAATTATGCTCATATCAGGAGATGGAGACTTTGTAAAATTAGTTCATAATCTGCAAAAATTAGGGAAACAAGCCATCATTCTTGCTCAAAAAGGTAATGTAAAACAAAAGCTGAAAGAATTGGCTGATGAATTTTACTTTTTAGATGATTTACCTCGATTAACTAGCAATAAGACTCAACCTCAAAACACGGCTCTTATGTCTCAGATTAATTGCAAAGAGGCTATAGAGTATCTAATTGAAGCTATCAAAACTGCTTCAAGCCAAGGTAAGCCTACCGTATTTGGTCGCATTGATAAATTGATGCGTCAGCGTTGTGCTAACTATCAAGGATGCTCATCTATTTGTACAGATGATGGTAAGAAATTTAAGAATTTTAGCCAGTTTATTGATGTTGCTGTAAAGGATGGCAAAATACGAAAGCAAAATCAGGAGTTATTTTTAACTGAGTTAGAGATACTGGCTGCCTAAAATAGCTTTTAAAAACCCAATTGATTAAAAAATTGGGTTTTCCCAAGACACCGCAATTTGCGGTTTTTTTATGTCTGAACAAAGCAACACTTGTAAAGTTTCCCAACAGTCAATTTTCGCAACAAAACACAAAATAAAAATGCACAAACTTCTAATATTTCATAATGAAAAACTTCTACGCCGTGCGCTTACCCACCGTTCTTACGTCCATGAAAATCCCGGAGAAGGCGAACATAATGAACGCCTAGAATTCCTCGGTGATGCTTTACTGAATTTCTTAAGTGGCGAGTATCTATATAGTTGCCACCCAGAAATGGGAGAAGATGAATTAACTCGACGGCGTTCGGCGCTGGTAGATGAAAAGCAATTAGCAAAATTCGCCGAGGAGGTAGGTTTAGACTTTAGAATGCGGTTAGGAAAAGGTGCAATTAGAGATGGAGGCTACCAAAATCCTAATTTGCTCAGTAGTACATTTGAAGCAGTTCTTGGTGCTTACTATTTGGATAATGATTCTAATATTGAAACAGTCCGCGCAATTATAGAACCACTATTTGATTCTGTAGATCCTAAGCATATAATTGTGCCTCGTTCTAATGTAGACTCAAAAAACCGCTTTCAAGAATGGGTGCAACGCAACGTTACTCCAAATCCCCCAAAATACTTTACAGACCAAATCGGAGGCCCTTCTCATGCACCAGAATTCATCGCCAAAGTATTAGTAGATGAAAAAATTTACGGAGAAGGTAAGGGACGTAATAAAAAAGATGCAGAAAAAGCTGCTGCTGAAGATGCACTAGCTAAGTTGAAAAAACAAGGTTTGTTATAGAGTTTATGGGTTCATAAATTTTGAGAATTTTAAAATTAGAAGCTTTCTAACACTGAAAAAACGTAAAAAAATGAGGATGGTATACTCCACCCTCATTTTATTTTTTGTCACTTTACTCCTTTCGAGATGTAGCCAGAAAAGAGTCAAATATTATAGTTGCGGTACGTACTGCTGTTTCTCTGGTACTTCAGCGTACTCAGCCACAATCTGGCGGAATTCTTCGCCGTCAATGGTTTCCTTTTCAATGAGCAAATCTACTAAGCGATCGGTGACAGTGCGATGGTCACGGATGATCTTCTTAGCATTGTCGTAGCACTGCTCAACAATTTCTCTGACTTGTCCATCAATGCGGGAAGCAATGGATTCGGAATATTCAGACCGGGTTGTCCAGTCACGACCCAAGAAAACTTCTCCCTGCTGGCTTTCTAACGACAGTGGCCCTAAGTCGGACATCCCGAACCGAGTCACCATTTGCCGCGCCATTCCCGATAACTGCTGCAAGTCTCCACCAGCGCCAGTGGTAACTTCCGCAGCGCCAAAAATAACCTCTTCAGCGGCGCGACCACCCAAAGCACCAGTAATTCTAGCTTTCAGTTGAGAACGAGAAATTAACCCCTGTTCTTCATTGGGTGTAAACCAAGTTAAACCCTGTGCTTGTCCCCGTGGAATCAGGGTAACTTTCTGTACTGGGTCATGGTCTTTTAACAAAGTTCCAACTAAGGCGTGTCCGATTTCGTGGTAAGCAATCAAGCGCTTGCTCTTGCTGTCCACCAAAGGAGTACCTTCCATGCCTGCGACTACCCGATCCACTGCATCATCAATTTCGCGGAGAGTGATCGCTTCTTTGCGTCTTCTAGCAGTGAGAATTGCTGCTTCGTTGAGTAAGTTGGCTAAGTCAGCACCAGTAAATCCAGGAGTGCGGCGAGCGATCGCATCCAAGGATACACTTGCATCTAATTTCTTGTTCCGTGCATGGACTTGCAAGATTTCCAAACGCCCTTTGATATCGGGTGCATCGACTGTTACTTGGCGGTCAAAGCGACCGGGACGTAACAAGGCTGAGTCTAGTACATCAGGACGGTTGGTAGCAGCAATAATAATGATGCCTGTGTTACCTTCAAACCCATCCATTTCGGTGAGCAATTGGTTGAGGGTTTGCTCTCTCTCGTCGTTACCGCCGCCGATACCAGCGCCCCGTTGCCGTCCTACGGCGTCGATTTCATCGATGAAGATAATACAAGGGGCATTGTCTTTAGCTTTCTTGAACAAGTCGCGGACGCGGGATGCACCCACACCTACGAACATTTCCACAAATTCCGAACCGGAAATACTGAAGAAAGGTACGCCTGCTTCACCTGCGATCGCTTTTGCGAGTAAAGTTTTACCAGTTCCAGGAGGCCCAACTAACAGCACTCCCTTGGGAATCCGTGCGCCTACAGCCGTAAATCTTTCTGGCTGCTTCAGGAAGGTGACGACTTCTTGCAATTCCTCTTTAGCTTCTTCGATTCCAGCTACGTCGTCAAATTTGACGCCGGTTTTTGCCTCCATTTGGAAACGCGCTTTAGATTTGCCAAAGTTCATTGCTTGACCTGGGCCGCCGGGGAGGTTGCTAGAACGCCGGAACAAAAAGAACAACCCAGTAATCAATAAAACTGGAAAAATGAGATTGCCCAACAATCCCCAAATTGCACCATCATTGCGCATGGGGTGAGCATCAAAACTAATGGCTTTTTCTTTGAGCTTGCTAATTAACTCAGGAGCGTTAACAGGCAAATCCACACGCCACCTTTGGACATGATTTTCCAGGTCTGGATCGCGGGCTTCTATAATTGCTGTCCTACCGCCTTCGTAAAGATCCACACTGCTGACGCGATCGCTGTCCAAGTATTCTAGAAAGCGACCGTAAGTCATGCGGGTATTAGCTGTATTCTTACTCATGTCAGCAGGAGCGCCTGCAAACGCCCCTTGCCAGAAGAAAAAGCCAATTACCAAAGCCGGCAACGTCCAGAGTGCTACGACTTTCCAAGAGAATTTCATTTTAATTTGCCTCTAGATGCCTATACAACTCGTTAGCTCTAGTAACCGAATGTTCATCACTCTGTCACTTTAAGCTGTTAAACGGATGTTTATAAATCCATTTTGTTTAATTCGATCTCTTAGATGCACTGCCATAACGCGATTAGAGCATTATGGCGATGCCAACAAGAATCTTAATCAAAGTTAACTTAATTTTAATACAATATCGCACGAGAAAAGGGAGCGCAACGGGATGCAAAGACAGAGAGAATTTCTCCAGAATGCTCCTCGTATCGTTCCAGCCGCTCTGAATCATGATTCTATTTAGGGAGAGGCGATGAATCGCGTCTGTACAAGAGTGGGCGAAATGAGGGAGCAGGGGAGAAATCAATTCAAAATTCACTCATTCAAACATTTTAGAACTTCTGCCTTCTGCCTCCTGCCTCCTGCCTCCTCTTTCCCAATGCCCAATGCCCAATGCCCTACTTTACTTCTGTAATTTTTAGAGTGTAAGGAAGATACTTGCCCTTTTCATAGGAACCAACCCAAATTTGGTAACTTCCAGGTAGCCATTCACCAACAATGCCAGCATTTTTGCCATCAAAATCGTCATTGCACCAAGTACCACCGGGCCCTTTGATAATCATGGTGGTGTCTTCAGGACTTTGCACTTGCAGCTTTAGGTAGTCAAATTTACTTGTTAACGCTAATGTGTGGTCTGGTGTTTCATCCACAAATCCGGTACAAGGGCCAGTGGCTGTTTCGCTTCTGCCACCTACTTGACTCCCAGATATTGAGCCACCACTCATCCCGCGAACTGTCAGGGGGTCTGGCGAAAACTGAGGGCTAAGGGTGACATCTCCAAATATCGTTGGCGCTTCCTGAGCATCAACCGCAGCATTAACTGTCGATGTGATGAAGAGCGTAACTATCATAAACGATAATCTCATCCCTCTATTGAGCGCTTTTGTAGGCATTTTAATTACGTTTGCTTCTAAGTGTTTTTGAAGACATTAATTTTACACACCAAGTTCCCAACATGAGGAGAATTGACTACCTATTTTAGATTTGAAACTGGGGATAATTCATTAGTAATTAGTCAATGATTTCTTGTTCTTATAGTTGCTCTACCTAATGAATAGGGGCACACATTTGTACGCCCCTAAAATCTGAAATATTTCTAAAATCTGGAAGTAATCGCTACTTAGCTTCCGTTATAGCCCGACTCAAGCGCGGTTTATCCAAACCAATCTGATTTAGTAGTAACCAAGATTGGATCAAGTCGGGGCCATGAACATCTCCAGTTAAAGCTGCTCGGAGCGATCGCATCACTAAGCCTTTTTTGACTTTCTGCTCTTTCACAACTTGTTTAATAATGTCCTGGGCGACGGCTTCCGAGAGTTGCGGCTGATTTTCTAAAGCTGTGACAATCGCTTCAAGGACAGCAGCAGAACCTTCTTGCTTTAATTGTGTACTGCCTTCTTCGCTAAATTCAACTGTGTCGTTAAAAAACAGTTGACCTTGAGCTACTGCATCTACCAGGCGAGTCAAACTCTGGCTAATCAAAGTTACTAGCTGTTCTAACCAGGGGCGATCTCTTCCATCATCAAATTTATAGCCAGCCGCTTCCCAAAAGGGAATGAGTAAATCTGTGAGTTTATCTACTGGCGTATTGTGGATATACTGACTGTTCAACCAATCCAGCTTGTCCCAGTCAAACTTTGCACCTGCTTTATTGACGCGCTCAAAGCCAAATTCTTTAGCTGCTGTTTCTAAGGTAAATATTTCTTGTGTCGAGTCTGGTGGCGACCAACCCAGCAATGTCATGTAATTTACCAAGCCTTCAGCAGTAAAGCCCATTTTCTGAAATTCAGAAATGGAAGTGACGCCATCCCGCTTAGAAAGCTTGCGCCCTTCCATATTCAAAATTAATGGCGTATGGGAAAACTCTGGAATTTTTGCACCCATCGCTTCATACAGCAGAATTTGTTTGGCAGTGTTGGCGATGTGGTCTTCTCCCCGGATGACGTGGGTAATTTGCATATCGATGTCATCCACTACAACAACAAAGTTGTATAAAGGTTGACCGCTACCCTCTTCTGAGGCGCGGGCGATGACCATATCACCACCTAAATCACTACCTCGCCAAGACATCTTTCCTCTTACTAGGTCCTTCCAGACAATTTCCCGCCCATCTTCGATTTTGAAGCGAATTACAAAAGAACGACCTTCTGCTTCAAAGGCGGCGCGTTGTTCTGGGGTGAGGTTGCGGTGACGGTTGTCATAGCGAGGTGCTTCGCCTCTAGCTTTTTGAGCTTCTCGGAGCGCCTCTAGTTCTTCGGAAGTAGTGTAGCAGCGATAGGCTAATCCTTGGTCTAGCAGTTTTTCTACTGCTTCTTTATAAAGATCCAGGCGTTGGGATTGGAAAAATGGCCCTTCATCCCAGTTCAGTCCTAGCCAACGCAGTCCTTCAAGAATATTGTCGGTGTATTCGGGACGCGATCGCTCTAAATCTGTATCCTCTATTCGCAGTATAAATTTCCCACCGTGGTGGCGGGCAAATAACCAGTTGAATACAGCCGTTCTTGCTGTACCAATATGTAAATTTCCGGTTGGACTCGGCGCAATACGGACTCTAACAGTCACAGTTAATTCTCTCTTTCGCAAAGCATGATAAATGTAGCTTATATTTAAATCTTGAATCCTGAGTCAACCTCTTTGGGTAATTCAGAATCTAATATCACCTAAGTTAAGTGATTCGCTACTCATAAATTTAGAACGGGACTGACGGGGCTCGAACCCGCAACTTCCGCCGTGACAGGGCGGTGCTCTAACCAATTGAACTACAGTCCCTTGTTTGGCAACTTTGCTATTATCACTATTTTTTTTCTACTTGTCAAGTGTTTCGGAGTCTGGAATTAGGAATGATTTTTATTACGTATTTTTTAGGTGCGAATTATACGTTAAACAGACCGTGATAATACAACCTGTGGCTCTGATTCCAGATGCTGCAATATTCGGGATTGCATTTGTTTATACTGCTGTTTCAATAGCTGTTTGCTCAATTGGGGTTGAGAAGTGGGTGGTAGACGATGACTCTGTTGCACCCAAGTTTTTAACATTTGCCGTTGAGTTGGCTCAATGCGGCTGCTGAGAACCTTGATGCAGGAATGTGGTGCTTCCAGAGTAAAGAAAATCAAAGGATACTGTTCATTTTCAGCCAGGAAACTTACCATCCTCAGATTTTGGGGATTTTGCATATCTAAGTAGCACGGTAGCCACTTAGGAGCGAATTGCTGATTATAGAGTACACTTACCCACAACAACATTGGGTGAGGGGATGTCACAAAGACAAACTGGTTATAACGGGTAGAAACCGCATAGTTTTTAATTTCTTGTTTAGATAACATCAACCATAGCGCTGTTATAGATCCTTGGGGAGTGTCTAGAAGCTGGGGAAAAACAATTTCTTGAATTGGTTTATTTTGAGGCCACAAAAGTTGCCGATAGCTTTGTTCTACAGTAATTGGTAATGCAGAATTTAAGGGAGACTTAAAGGTGAAGTTTGTAGGTAAAGTAGGACAATTAGACTGTTCTATACTGTTTAAAACTTGTAAAATTTCAGCGATATTTTGAGGGCGATCGCTTGCTTTTTTAGCCAGACAAGCCATAATTAAATTATTTAACTTCTGAGGTATTTTAATAGTAGGTTTAACATCTGCGATCGTTTTCGGTGCTTCAAAATGATGTGCTTTATACCAAGCGCCAAAGTAATCAGTTTCTGTTTGCCAAGGCTTTTTGCCTGTGAGCATCTCAAACATCATCACACCCAGACTATAAATATCAGAGCGACTATCTAATTTTTCCCCATCTAGCTGTTCTGGAGAACAGTAGGGTAAAGTACCATTAAATCCGCTACTTGTACTAGCTGTTGATGCATAATTCAAAAATCTAGCAATACCAAAATCAAGAATTTTAACTAACTGGCCCAATATCGGATCGGGAATAACTAATATATTGGCAGGCTTGATATCTCGATGAACCAACGGACAAATTTTGCCATCAATGTTAATTCCTTGATGAGCACACTGTAAGCCCAAACAAATTTGGCGAGAAAGAGTCAAAAACATGGACAGAGATAGCGGAATTAAATCCTTTAAACTCTTACCACATAAATATTCCATGACGTAATATGGTTTTCCTTTCTCATTCACACCATAATCATACGCCCGCACTATATGTACGCTCTTTTGACTCAAGGCTGCACTCATTAAAGCTTCACGAGCAAAGTCTTGTTGCATCTTGGTATTAACAACAGTTTGAGTCAAAAACTTGATAGCAACTGGTATACCTCCTAACAAAACATCATTTGCTAAAAAAACTTCACCCATGCCACCGCTGCCAATTAATTGCTTGAGTTGATAGCGATTGGCAAGCAAGCCCGTACTACTAGGAGATGTAGATAAGCTCTGATTCACTTTGTTCACCTTTGATGCTGAGTCCATTGAAAGTTAGCAATAAATACATAAAAATACTCTTAGTTAATGGTGGCAAGCATTTTGATTTTACTAGCAGAATTTCAACGACGTAATAGCATTTTCAAAAACATTTCCAAAAATTTATTTATCCAAGTTTTTAAAACTTCTGTCTCAGATTTTTGATGTGTGGCTAAGTTTCGTAATATGTCTAACTTCAGCTTTTCGTACTCTGCTTTTAGAATATTTTTGGCTTGACCAGGCAAAATCAATTCATTTGACTGTTGACTCATATCTAACCAATCTAAAAGTTGCTGACACTGTTTAGCCGTAAGATTTAAAGTCATTACATGAGAGCAATGAGTTGGCTCTTCTAAGGGGAAAAATAGTAAATGATAGTAGCCTACTTCTGCTAAACTACGTGCTATTTTTTGACTTTTATTATCTTTTAAATCCAGAAAATAAGGTAGCCACTTAGTCGTAGAAGGTTGGGCGTCATACAGCACTGTTAACCACATTAGCATCGGATATACATTCATTTTACTAATAAATTCAGTACTATGTATTTTATCTAAAAATTTTGCAATCTCTTGTTTGGGCAACATTGCCCAAAAAGTTGGTATAGGTCTTTGAGAAGTCTGTAGTAAATGGGGAAAACCAATTGGTGCAATTGGTTTATTTTTAGGCCAATTTTTCTGCAAGCACTCTTTTTCTGATAGTAAAGTTGCGGGTACTAATTGAACTGGAAGCGAAACTTTAATAATGTCTGTGCTATTGCTAGAAATAACATTATTAATTTGAACACTTACTTTTTCTAAATCTTCTAATATTTGGTTGATATTCTGAGGGCGATCGCTTACTTCTTTAGCTAAACAAGTCATTAAGATTTTTTCTAATATTTCTGGTATTTGAACTTGCGGATTTACTTCTTCAACTGTAGGTGGCATTTGAAAGCGATGGGCTTGATACCAAGTACCAAAGGAGTTACTTTTTGTTTGAAATGGGTGTTTCCCTGTCAGCATCTCAAACATTAATACTCCCAAACTATAAATATCAGAGCGGACATCTAGCAGTTTCCGCCCTTCCATGTGTTCTGGAGAACAGTAAGGCAAACTGCCAATAAAAGAATCTGTTAGGGTCATTCCACTTCGCTCTGTTAAAAACTTAGCAATACCAAAATCTAATATTTTAACAATTTCACCTTTTTTACTATCTTCAGCAATAAATATATTTTCTGGTTTAATATCTCTGTGAACAATAGGGTAAATCTCTCCTTTAAGGCTGATACCTTGGTGGGCACATTGTAAGCCTAAACAAATTTGATTACAAATTTCTAAAAACTTCGATATTGTTAAAGGCTGAATTTTCAGAATTTGTTTGAGATTTTTCCCTTGGAGGTATTCCATTACATAAAATGGAGTTTTATCCTCAGTAACTCCATAACTTAAAATGCGAACAATATGTTTACTTTTGCGGCCCAATTGAGCGCCAATAAAAATCTCTCTGGCAAAACGTTGGGACATTTGTTGGTTTGACAAACTAAGTGATAAGATTTTGATTGCGATCGGCATACCGCCTTTAGCAGTATCTTCTGCTAGATAAACTCTACCCATCCCCCCTTTGCCAATCAAATCTCTGATTAAATAGCGATTGTTTAAAAAATGTCCGATGTAATCGTCTATTTCTGCCTTTTGCCCTACCATACTCTCAATTTTATTTTCTGGCATAAAAATCATTTATAAAAAATGTTATTGGCAAAATACTTGAATAAGTCTAGCTAATTATTAAATTTAAATCTAAGAGATGTCCGAGTTTTGAGAAAATTAATTATATGCTGTAAATATGCTTAAGCCCTCTGCAAAAGCTACTAAACATTGTGTAACATATTTATTAAGGAGTACGGTTGAGAAATTACACGTAAACTATAAATAACCTAGATAAAGTTACCTAGTATATTCAGTGAATACACAGGAATAATCAGAAATAACTAAATAGCAGTCAAGTTGCAATGTTTATGACGGGCTGCGCCTAAGCACCTTTATTTCTGTGCAATTAAAGCTTAAAATTTGGGAGTACCCGGCGTAATAATCTAATGAGGGGATTTTCAACTTTAAGTTGAAAGGCTAGTATCTGAGTGCGTTGTAGGGAGTTAAAATTATTATCACTGATGAGAATTAATGATTGTTGACCATTCGGTAGTTTTGGACCAAGAGTTAAGCCTTCGATGTTGTCTAGCAGTACATCTAGTTTTCTCAAATCTAACAACAGTTTTTTCTTAACTGGTTTAATATTTTTGAAATCAATTGCTAAAAGGCTATCAATATTATGAATATCATCGGCTTTTTCTAACGAAACCTGAAACAGAGAAATAGCAAATCCTAAACCAGTAAAAGACCTTTCTAAACTTAAAAAGTGTCCTTGATTATCAAGAGCGAGTAAATCGGGTAATCCACTAGCGAATTTGCCAATCAGATTTAAAAATGGTGTAACTGATTCAGTTTGGTAAAGAAATTCTTTTTCGGGTTGGTTGTTAAGCAAGTTGTATTGCAAAATCCTGCAAGAACTACCAATATTAGGTTTCGCTGCGACACCATCTTGAATTAGAGCATTTTCGGTGGCTGTGAATAGATGCTTATTATCGGGTGTGATGGTGAGGCTTTCAAAAGCCAAATTGTTGCGGATACCTTTTTGATTACTTTTATCTGGTAAAAATTTCTTTGGTATAGAAAGTGTCGCAATTTCTCTCCCAGAAGATAGTGAGAACTCTTTAATAAAAGGATTAATTAATTTTGCAGCATCACCTTCAGAAGATACAAACACAGTTGCTTTATTAGTTAATGCAATACCTTCTGTATCAGTTTCACCAGGGCAAAATGTTTGACTGTTTTCATTTAATAATGTAGTAACACTGACTGGAATAATTCCATCTTTTTCTAGCAAACCTTTGCTCAAATCAATTTTTAATGTGTAGAAACGAGCGGCAGCTTTTTGTCCCCGGTCATCTGAAATAGCGTAATAAAGGTTGTTTTTGGCATTATATGTAATTCCAGATAAACCTCCTACTTCAGTTTCTTTAAATATTAAACCTTTCTGTAAGGTTGCTTCTCCAATAAAATCTATACTACTAATTTCAACACTATTTGAAGAAAAGTTTGTGAATACAAGGCTAATAATTATAATTGGAATCAGCAAGTAAATAATTTGTGGAAATACGAAGATTTTTTTAAATATCTGCATAATTTTTATCAAATAAATATTTTTAGGAACAAACACTTATACATCCCTACAAATAATATCAATTAAATAAATATAGCAAGGGACTGGGGACTGGGGACTGGGGACTGGGTGAAAAGCCTTTTTGTGTCTAAGTTTTATCGTCTGTTGATGTCCTAACTACCAAGGCTTGTGCTAGAATTTAACAGATACAAACCTGAAAATTCCGACAAATCATGTTTTTTTAACTTGGTGACAAGTCTGAGTAGGTGTTTCTTTTACTTAAACTTCTCAAAAAGTATTTGAATTTGAAAACCTTTAAAAAATAATAAATTACTTAAGCTAATCGTAAATCATACTCACTTTGGAAAAAGTTGACAAGCCAATCTTTCACTTTATGGGTGGCGCGGCAGTCATCTTCGTTGTAACGTTGGATAATTTCTAGTAAGGTGCGATCGCCTGTTTCTAACCATCGATCGTACCAGTAAATACACTTGGCACCACTGGCTTCTTTATCACGCCACTCAAATCCTATCCAACGAGCGATCGCTTTCAAGGCATAGCTTTCTACGGGCAATGCTACACTTTGGGTTAATTGTTCATACACATCCACAAATCGATTCAGTACAGGACGCACTAAGGAGTGTGGAGTGCCGTAAAGTTTTGCCAACCGTTTGACTGTATCAAACTCGTAGACACAAAAATGATAAATTGGCGCTTCGGGATATTGCCAAACCAAATCCAAAAATTGCTGCCAAACTAATTCTTCGTCTTCTGGTTTGTCTGCTAAAAAAGAATAAAATTGTTCTGTATTAGCTTGTCTATTAACAACCAAAACCCCTAAAAGATAATCTAAATCTAAGTCTGGCTGGGCTTCAATATCAAAATAAAGCTCTATGGGCACTGTAAATGTAATATCTTCTGTTGGTAGCGGATATGGTAGAATCAACGGTCGTTTTTCTAGTGCAGATTGAGCTTGTACTACCAATTTGGGCGCTACTTCGGTGTCAAAACCAAGTAACTTTTCTAAGCTGCTGGGACTGGTGTTAGCAAGAGATTCCAGTGTGGTAATGTCTAAGGCTTGGAGTTGAGTGTAGCGCAGTGGTGTTACACCTGGTAGCAGTGAGAGATGTTTTTCAGATTGAGCGATCGCATAACATTCAGTATACCAATGGCAAAAATTGCACTTTTGGCGAGAAATAAATACCTCTGGCGGATTCGGTAACTCTAATACTTGAATAAACTCTTCCAAAATCTGCTGCATCCGTGGTGTCCATTTGCATAGATCGACTGCATAATTTGTATTTTTGGTTCGCAATATGAGCAAAGCTGTTTCAGGTGCAACTCCCTGCACTGTTGCCAACACTTGGGCATGAAATGCAGCGACAACTTGATATTCTTGCTTAGGGCGCTTACCCAGTTCAATACTAGCTGGGACGTAGATCCAATCTCCAAAATTTGATTGTCCCGGCTGTTTCACAAGTAAATCTGGACGACTTAGTAGGGTGTCTGCTTCCGAATAAGTTGCTAACAGTACTCCTTTATAGATGTACTCAACCCCACGCTGCATCAATTCTAAAGTTGCTTTCTCTCCCTTTTCCCAGTTTCCATAAGAATAATCTGGTTGGTAATAAGTCATCTGTGCCAAAGCACTCAACTGATGAGCGATTTTGTCCTGTTGCAGTTTCCGTAGCAACTCATTGGGAGCATCGCGCTGACTTTTGTCACCGTAGATATCTAGAAAAGGTCGGCGTTTACAGCGTTGGTATTGCAGTAGGAGTTCAGCATTGATTAGCATCCTTTTAAGTTAACAAGAATTAGCAGAATCTGGGAGTAACTGTGACAATTAAAATCTGGAAGTGGTGATAGCTTCTCTCGAAGACGCTTGGCGTAGCTTGCTTCCCCGTATGGGTACGCTGCGCTACGCCAACGCGTCCACACTGAATTTGCCGTTTATTTTATACTGTCAACAGCTAGAGCGTTTGCTTTTCTGCCAAATTACAACTCAAAGAGAGTAAAAATCACAGTTTGTCCATTATTACAAGGTTACATGACAAAACAACATCAGCCGGATCTCATCTGTAAACGTGTCACACAACGATCGATCGCACGAGCAATCGCAAAACTCTCCTCTTATCTTGACGATTAATTTGAGTGCAAAACGATTGCATAATTATCGACTCAAGAAGGCGGATTCAGTCAGGTGCAAAACTTTATTCTGCTAGAGAAGGCTGTACGAGCGGTTAAAACTGCGATTGTCTGAACAATATTTTCTAATCAAGCTGTTTTGATTTAAGTAAAAATAGTAAGAGTGAAAATGATGTGGGAATAATTTCTAAGTTGTGCTTAGTACAATGTCTAACCTAGTAATGAAAAGTTCGTAGTAAGCACTTTAGTGTTTACTACGAACTTGTTGACCTTACTAATTTCAACTTAACAGACTATAGCAATCCTATTTGATTTGTGAGAATTTTGGTGTTGACTGTCCTTTGTCATTGGTCATTTGTCCTTGGTTTTGTCTTATGAATGATTTAGGATTGCTATATTAACAAGGATTTTGGCCAACGCATAATTAATTAAAACTACACCGTCAGCTTTTATCCCTGCTTATTTTCTCCCGATATCTAACTGTACTTGCAATCCATCATTGTCACTGCCTGACTGAGCCGGTGTTAAGAAAACTGAAGTGTCTGGCTGTGATAATGATTCGTTAAAGCGAATTTGGGCTGGAGTTTTATTTTCTCTTCTATTATTGTTGGAAAGGCTGGCTGGATTAGTTTGCTCAAAAAAACTTTTAAAGTCATCTTGGGCTGTTTTCCGATCGATTCCAAGTAGAGAATCACCACTTAATCGATATTGTCCGGGATTTGAGTTTGATGCTGGTGATTGAGCGTAGGCTTGGCTTCCTAAGCTTACAAAGGCTGCCGTAATCCCCAAGAAAGCAATAATTTTGGCGTTCATTTGCTCGCTCCAAATTATTTTTAATATTGCTCGTCTATTATTCTCTGGGAAAAATATTTTGATTAACTCTATTGTTAGGTTCAACTATAATAATTTTATTGCGTATATACTTAGCGTGTCAATGATTTTTGCTATTTTAGGGATTAACAAGTTATAGCTTTGATATCTCTTGAGAAGTTGGATTATCTGGTTAAGTTTCTGAGCGATCGCAGTTAAAGTTCGTTGAGATATGCCAGGATTAAACCAGGGATGCCAACAGGTACAACCGCATTCCCTTTTTTAGTCGTTGACTTTTATTATCAGTGTTACAGGATAGCGATCGCACTGGTCATGCTGATTAAGTTTTTGCACTGGTATTGCGCCTGTTACTTATTACTCATTACTTATTACTCATTACCCATCATCAAACGCAAAGGAGCTTGTGAGAAATGCGGGAATATGTAGGCGCGTTAGCTTACCAGCAATACCAATCTAGATATTCAGTATGCCTTTAAGTATCCAGGGTGTATAGTAAATTCAGCGTAATTAAACGGAATCGCAACCGAATTAGTTTATTTTGCTATGCCAAATGAGCTTTTACAAATTTTAGTAGGTGCATTTATCAGTGTTGTTTCTGGGTATCTGATTAATCAATTACCCCCACTCAGAACTTTTCGGGGTAGCTGGTTCTTGGTTACTGCTGTAGTAACTGAACTTGCTCTCTTGGGAGGAATTTGGGCATGGTTGTCTGGAGAAGTTGCTAAAACATCAAATGTCAGAGGGTTGGTTGAAAAGATTGGTGCTGTATTAGTGGGAGCTTTTTTAGTTCATATTCTCCAACTCATCTTTGGTAACGCTTGGGGTAGACAGTCTTCACAACCAACACCCCCTCAGCCAGGGACAAATCCGGGAACTGTTGTCAGAGGGACACGGATGAAAGGGAAAGGAAATAAAGCAAGAGTTACTAAAGGAGATGTTTGGGTAGAAAATACACAGATAGATGGCGAAAACCAAGAGTTTGATGTGACAGATGGTGTTAATCCTCCATCTTCTCCCCAACAAAATAATCCTCCGAATCCATGATTATTGCTAATCGCACAGAGGAACTTCGACTTTTTGAGCAGATGGTGCAGGGGAGCGTTGCCAAACGGGTGCTACTGATTGAAGCTAAATCTGGTTTAGGTAAGACTCAGTTACTGGCACGTTTTAAGCATACTCTGCCTCAAAATATATTATCTGTGCAAGTGGATCTCAAAACAGCACAGCTAGGAATTCCTTATGTCTTTTCTTGTGTACGTAAACGTTTAGGAAATGAACGTTTTCCTCATTTAAACGCTGCTGTTGGGCAATATCTCAAATCGGGGATAGAAGTCTCTAATACTACGATGATTGGCAAAGATAATCAATTGAGCGTAGTTTTGTCTAATGTGGATGAGTCTACACGCAATTTTCGTTTGACTGAACTAAGAGAGGCATTCTTTCACGACTTGCGGAAAATTCCTCAAACATTAGTCTTTTTGTTTGATTCTTACGAAAAAGCCATTACCGAACTGGCAGACTGGTTAGGAGGCGAATTTTTAACTGAGGTTGTTGATACAGACAAATTAATTGTAGTAATTGCTGGGCAGGAAATTCCTCAACCGACAATTGAGTGGATGGATGTGCATCACTGTTGTCGTTTAGAAGCCATCTTAGATAAAGAGGCTTGGTATAACTACAGCCGAGACAATAAATTGCCCTTTAATCAAGATGAAGTGGGAATGGCAATACAGATATTAAAAGGACAACCTGCGGAAATTGTGAAAACCTTAGAATCGGTAGCAAGAGAACGGCAGTGAATCATGAGTTATTGCAAAAACTAGCAAAGGCACAAACAGATGAGGAACGCTCTTGGATTGTCACGGAAAGTTTGCTTTCGACGCTTTCGCCTGAGTTAGCTGCTGCTGTTTGGGCGGTAGTAGTGCCACACTGGTTTAATGCAGAGATTTTAGCAGCACTGCGCCCAGAATTGCTTTCCACATCATCTCAGCTTTATACAGAATTGCAAGCTTTACCTTTTGTGGAAGAGTTTCCTGATAGAGGGCATAATGTTCACGATTTGACGCGAAATCTGATGTTAAAACATTTGCGACAAGAACGTCGGGATGAGTTTATCACGTTGTCGCAACGAGCAGTTGAGTATTTTGGCAGTACCAATGAACAGCCAGAAACTCAAATTGAATGGCTGTATCACTTGATTGTAGTTGACCAGGAGTGGGAAGGCGGCGAGCTTTGGGATTTAGCCCAAAACTGGGACAATAATTTTCGTGTTGCCGAACTAGAATCGCTGATTACAGCATTATTAGAACAGGTTGCAGCAGAGCAAGTAGCAACTCCAGCGAAAGCAGAAGTTTATTATTGGGCAGGTAAAGCAAAGTTTCGAGTTTATCGAGCAACAGAAGCCTTAGAGCTATACGAAGCAGCATTGGCATTCTACCGCGACATTGGCGATCGCTTGGGTGAAGCTAATACATTACAAGCTATCGGCGATGTCTTGCAGTTCCTCAAACGCAGCAGCGAAGCCTTAGAGCGCTACGAAGCAGCATTGGCATTCTACCGCGAGATTGGCGATCGCTTGGGTGAAGCTAATACATTACAAGCTATCGGCGATGTCTTGC
>NZ_JAVRCL010000004.1:187665-210881 GCF_034530775.1 Nostoc sp. DedSLP04
CTACCGCGAGATTGGCGATCGCTTGGGTGAAGCTAATACATTACAAGCTATCGGCATCTTGCAAGAAAATTTGACTTTGGGTTTAGAGTATTGTCAGGCAGCGTTAGAACTGTATACCCAAATTGGTACTAAGTATAGCCAAAGCCGTAATTTGATTTACTTCACATCTGAAATTCTCTTAAAACTGGGACGGCAAAAAGAGGCTGTAGATGCGCTCAATCGCGCTATTGACATTGCTAGAGAGATTCCATATCAAATCTTTGTAGAAGATGCCACAGCTAAACTCCGAGAAATCCAAGAAAATCACGATTTTCATTCACAAAATCATGAGTTTCATTGACAAAATCATGATTTTCATTCACAAAATCATGAGTTTCATTCACAAAATCATGAGTTTCATTCACAAACTCACGATTTTCATTCACAAAATCACGAGTTTCGTTAACAAAATCATGATTTTCATTCACAAACTCATGATTTTTGCGCTAAATACTGAATTAACTGTTGTATTAAACACTAGTTTTTGAGGATTTTACTGAACTAAGATCCAGCTTTAGTGAGGCAAACTAGCTATAAAGCAGATAAAAAGGATATATTTATGTCGCGTCAAAAACGTACATACCGCGTTCTAGAAAAAGCTGAATTAAGAACGGCGGGACTTAAAGCCATAGATCCGACTATAGATTTTGGCGATGGGCGCAACTTAGAAAGCATGACACAATTAATTGAGCAATACCGTACCAAGATAGATGCTTATAATACTGCTCTAGCCACGATCGACTCTTCTAAAACTGAGATGGACGAATTGGAGAGAACTTTAAGCGATCTAACTGAGAAAATGCTCATTGGAGTTGCTTTTAAATACGGTAAAGATAGCCGTGAATATGAGATGGCGGGTGGTGTTCGCAAAAGCGATCGCATCCGTAAAAGCACAGCAACACGCTTGAAAACGACTTCAGAGGAAGCAAATACTAAGAGTGCTACAACTGTATAGAAGCGCCTCAGACTTAAGTCTGCACTATTGAAATAAAACCTGTTTTTAACAGCTTTTTAGGCACGAACAAGAGTTATGCAAAGTAGAATAAGAACTGCTAATCGCTGTCATGCTTGAATGTTGCATTGTTTTGTTGTCTAGAAAAGCAAAGAAAGCAAAACTTCAGTGATTTTTATGCTGTGCATTTTAACTTTAGTCATCAGAAACTTTACGTAAGTCTATTGATGTAACTATAAGCAAACTCGGTAAAATTCGTGAGGTTTAACAGATAGACATTAACTAAGATTAGCTTTAAATAGCAGTCAATATCTGTTAAACCAAACAAATTTGTTGTAATAACTGCTTAATTGTTGGTAAGCAACTATTGTTCAATATAACTTTATCTACTGATGAGCAACTTAAATAACGAAAGACTCAAACTTAAATTCGATCGGTTGCGTTTAATTCCATATCTAGCAATTGGTTCTCTGATTTTTTATTTCACTTCCAACCTAGATTTAAACTACATAGTTAAAGGATATTTAGTCTTAATGGAATCTCAGCTATGTATAATCGCTATTTATTTCTTGACGGACAAATTCACTAATAAACCAGATAAATAATCAAAGAAGGTCAAAAAATTGTGTTGTATTATATACCAACAGATATTTATTAGAGTTAATTAAGGAAATAAATGTTATGAAGACTAAATCTACAGCAATTATACTTTGCTTTTTTGGCGGCTGGCTGGGAATTCACAAATTCTATTTAGGAGAAAATGTAGCAGGTATTTTGTACTTATTGTTTTTTTGGACTTGTATTCCATCTTTAATAGCCTTTGTTGAATTCTTCGTCTTAGTTTTGATGTCAGATACCGAATTCAATACCAAGTATAATCAAGTTATCGCAAGCACAAGTGGAGCAGTCTCTGCAAAAGATGCAACCAGTGCGCTAGCTGATTTAAAAAATCTTTTTGATTCTGGGATAATTACCGCAGAAGAATATGAAGAAAAGCGCCAGAAGCTTCTGAAATCTTTGTAAATTAAAACTATTAATCGATTTATGATGTCACAATCTAAATCTTGGTTTCAACAAACTCCTGCTTGGGTATGGTTATCATTAATTCCGACATTGGGGGGATTTGCGATTGTCTATGCAGGTTATAAATCCAAGACAAAAACTTGGGTTGTTCTAGGGATTAGCATCTTTATTTTAGCTTTAGCTTTATCCGCTAATAGTTTAGCATTTGTGCCCTGGATAGCTCAAATTAGCATTGCCTTCTATCTCAAAAAATCTTATTTAATCAAAACTTATCCAAAGAATTTACCAATTCCCGAAGAACAAGAGTTAGCTAAGTTAGTTGCGAATACTCGTGAGAAAATAGATATTAATGAATGCTCAAAACATGAATTAGTTAACTATTTAGGACTACCGATAGTTTATGCAAATAACATCGAATCTCTAATGAATGAGGGATATGTTTTCACTCATGTAGAAGAGTTAATCGAAATAGCCGGAATTCCTGAAAAGCAAGTAGATCGAATTACACCACTGATTACTTTTAGATACAACTACAAAAAAGAAGCTGATTGTTCTTGGAAACGATTAAATACATATTCAACTGATGAATTAATTACCTGTGGATTAGATGGAGCGATCGCAGAGCAAATTGTTGTCGAAAGGCAGCAACGAGGTGAGTATAAATCCTTGATTGATGTGAAGCAGCGCACTGGATTACCGTTTAATACTTATCGTCATATCGCTTAGAGGATGTTTGAAAAGTCATGATCGATCTATCAAATATTTTTTACCTCACCCTAACTCTCCCCTTATAAAGCTACCGTTTACACACAAGTTAGAAATGATTGACAAATCCGAGTTTTACCCCACCCTAACCCTCCCCTTGTAAAGGGGAGGGAACCGGATTTTTTTGTTTTCCCCCAATATATCGGGGGGATTAAGGGGGGTAATAATTCGATTAAAATCACAACATACCACTTTTCAAACATCCTTTTAGACTCTCGATTATCTCGCTTTTTTCCAAGGAAGTTTCACAGTAAATCGACTACCTTTGCCTAACTGACTTTCGGCGTGGACAGTTCCACCATGTAACTCAACAATTTTTTGCACCATTACTAATCCTAAACCAGTACCCGGAGAACGAGGATTAGAAGTATTTTCAACTTGGACAAATGGTTGAAATAATTTAAATAAGTCATCGGAAAGCATCCCAATACCAGTATCTACCACGCTGATAAAGATATATTCATTGCTAGAACTTGGCTGGACTTCAATCCAGACTTCGCCTCCTTCTTTAGTAAACTTAATCGCGTTAGTTAACAAGTTGATAAATACTTGGCGAATGCGGGCTTCATCGACTTGGATGGGTTCGAGTTCTTCAGGAATTTGTGCCGTCAGCCGGATATTTTTCTGGAAGGCTAAATGTTTGACAAAAGTCAAGCAGAAGTCACATATTTCCTGAATCGAAGTAGCAGCTAGTTGCAGTTCGATCTTGCTGGATTCGGTATCGGTAAAGTCAAGGATTTGATTAATTAATTCTAGTAAGTTCTTACTGCTAGATTCGAGCATATTTAAAGACTGGCGCTGTTCTTCATTTACAGGGCCGTATACTTGCTCTTTGAGTGCCTCTGTGATTCCCATAATTGAGTTTAAAGGAGTCCTGAGATCGTAGTTAATGTTTCTTAAAAAGGTGCTTCTAGCACGATTTGCGACTTCAGCGATTTCTTTAGCCTCACGTAGAGCTGATTCTGCGCGTTTGCGATCGCCTACTTCTAAAGTTAGAGTGACAATTTCCGCGATCGCTCTAACGAAGTTTTCCTCGCTCTGTTCCCATTTCCGGGGAATATCAACCTGTTCGTACAATACTGTTCCTACCATTTTGCCCCCAACCCAAAGACTGGTATCAATTAGGGACACAATATTATTTGGTTCGAGCAATTTATCCGATAATTCTTGTACCCGTGGATCGGTGCGAGTGTCAGAGACGGCAATAGTACCAGAAGCTAATAGGGCTTTAAAGTAGATGAAATAATCTGCAACGTTGCGTTCTAAACCTGCTGAATGTTTCTGATTGCTACGTTCATAGAGACTTATACATTGTAGTTTGGTACGCTCGTCATTGAATAACCACACACTGACTCGCTCTACTTCTAAGGCATTGGCTGCTTTTTGGGCGATCGCTTTGAATGCTGTTTCTAAATTTCCTTCAAAAATCGCTTTGTGATTTGCCAATTCTGTAAGTACTTGATGATGCTGTCCCTGTTTTCGTTCGCTGTTAATGCGTTCTTCAACCTCGTGCTGTAATTCTTGAGTTCGCTGTTTAACTTGCAGTTCTAAATCCTCATTTTTGCTAATCAGTGCAGTAAAGGTTTTGCGTAAATCCTGCGCCACCTCATTTAAAAATCCACCCAGCACCTCTAATTCTTGAATACCTTGTACTTTCACCACTGAGTCGCTGTTGGTAAAATCAGTTAAATCTTTTGTCGCCCTGCTAAAGTACAAAATTGGTTGAGTAATCCACCGAGCGGTGGCAATTCCCAATATAATAGCTAGTCCCAACGCTCCTAAACAAAGAAAAATTGTAGTTTGAATGTTGCGATTAATTTGTCCCATAAAGTCTGCTTCTGGGACAGCCACTATTATCAACCAATTGACATTTTTTTCGCCCTCGAAGGGTCTAACTTCTAAAAATTGCCGTTTGCCTTCCAAGGAAAAATCTAGTTGCTGTAAACCTTGAATTTGGTCAAAGTTACTAAATTTAGTTGTTAAGTATTTAGCGGTTGCTTGAGTCAAAGAATTGCCGCTTTGAGAAGCTGCTAATCTAATCGGTTTACCATTTTGTAAGCGAAATGGTTCTTCGTTGGTAGAACTTGCAACTAATAGCCCCGATCGCTCGATAATAAAAATTTGCCCAGACTTGCCAACTTTGATGTTTTGCAGCAAATTCCCAATTTGTGATAAGTGAGTGAGAGTGCTGTTTACTCCGAGTAGTTCGCCTTGGGAATTATAAATGGGAAGAGAAGCACTAATTAAGAGCGTTGGTTCAGTGCGGGGTGTAAAAATCTGACTAAAGCTAAACTTTTTGGCGGTAACTGCTGTTTGATAATCAGGACGCGATCGCGCATCATAGTTTTTGATTACCTCTGGTAATTGAGTACGTTGACCTTGAGAATCAATTATGTAGGTGTAGAGGTCATACCCAGTTGACTTATCGGCTTTTCTGAGTAAAAATTGGCGATCGTTGAACTTTTCCACCGCTAAATATTCTTGCTCATTGCTTGCAGTTATTGCCAACGCATCTGGAAAAATCTTTAACTGCTCGATTAAGTATGACTCCCAGGTTGCCAGATTTTCTATCTTCAGCAACCCCATGTTAATAATATTTTGATTACTGCCTAGTATCTGACGCGGTGTTGCCAAGTAAGTTTGTAAATTCTGCTCGACTCGATTGGCAACTTCATGACGTAATTCGTTAACTACCTCATTGATTGCCTTTTGCCCGTTTCCGATTGACAAGTATGCAGTCAATCCCACAGCTAGCAAGATTTGTAGCACAAACAACGCTACCAAGATGCCACTTAGAGTTACGCCTTTAAACAGGGAAAAAACACTACCTTGCCCAGTATTTTTGTTCATCTGCGCACTCTCCCTTCCTGTCCTGTAGTACTGAGTACAACACCTCTAGTTTGCTGTCCTGTGGGCTTATGCATAGTTTGTACTCGGTCAGGTCAAGTGCCAATATACCACTTCTGGTAAAAGAACAAAACGTTACTTAACTGCACCTGTAGATTTTACCAGCCAAAATATGACTAACGTCCATCACAAAGACAAAGACGGCGATTCATCGCGTCTTGCCTTAACGATTCATCGCGTCTGGCCTTAATCGTAAATATCAAATAAATTGATGAAAAACTGAATCAATTCGTAACTAGTTGAGATTTATGAGTTATAACTGGCATTTTTAAATAAATCTAACTGTAGACAGATGAAAAGTGAAACGCTACTGTTATCAGAAGCGTATTTTTTGGCGTTCAGATTATCTTTAATCTCGGCGCTCAAGATTGCTCCTAATTTTACCGCATTCTACCCAGCCCAAGACATAGGTTTTATCACTCATGCTCAACGTGTCCACTTCCAATTCTCAGCAAAATCAGCAATTAATTGACAATACTGACTGGAACGTTATTGAAACGGAGTTTAACCCGGCGCAGTTGCATCACAAAGAAACTGTTTTCACTCTTGGTAATGGGTTGTTAGGAGTGCGGGGTACATTTGAAGAAGGATATCCCCAAGATTTTCCAGGCGTACTGATCCACGGTGTTTATGATGATGTGACAATTACTCATACCGAATTGGTAAACTGTCCCAACTGGCTGCCATTGGTGGTGAAAGTAGCAGGCGATCGCTTTAGTATGGACAGTGGTGAAATTCTCAACTACGAACGTCGGCTCGATTTACGCTTAGGTTTAGTTAGCCGTGATGTGCGGTGGCGTAGTCCTAATGGTCATACTCTAGATTTTCACTTCGAGCGTTTTACCAGTTTAGCAGACCAACACGTTTTGGCGATTCGCGCTCAAATTACATCGGTAGACTTTGAGGGTGAAATTACCGTTGAAGCCGGATTTGACAGCGAACCACATACCCAAGGCATCAAACATTGGCGAACCTTAAACCAAGGTGGCATAGATCAAATTATCTGGTTAAACAGTACAACTCTCCACTCAAATATTCAACTTGGGATGGCAGCTAAGTTAGTGGTAGATGGTGATGAAACTGCACCAGTGAGCGTCGAAAAGACTTCTACTTCTCCCACTTTGACAACTACCTTAGAGTTATATCCTGGAAAAACGGTAACTGTAGAAAAAATTGTCACCCTGTTTACTTCACGAGAGACAGAAATCCCCATTGCCACCGCCTTACAAAGACTTGCTGAGGAACCGAGATATACTACTTTATTGGCAGCTCACATTACTGCATGGGAGCAAGTGTGGCAAGACAGTGACATTATAATAGAAGGCGATCGCTTGGCTCAATTGAGCGTCCGTTACAATCTCTTCCAATTACTAGCTGTAACACCGCGTCACGACAATCGGGTAAGCATTCCTGCCAAAGCTCTCTCTGGTTTTGCTTATAGCGGACATATCTTTTGGGATACAGAAATATTCATCCTACCTTTCCTCACCTTAACTCAACCAGCTCTAGCGCGTAACTTGCTTACCTACCGTTACCACACCCTACCAGGAGCTAGACGCAAAGCTCAAGAAGCCGGTTATCAAGGAGCGATGTTTGCTTGGGAAAGTGCCACTACTGGCGATGAAGTAACTCCGCGTTGGGTTCCGGCTCCCAATGGTGAATTAATCCGCATCTGGTGCGGTGATATTGAAGTGCATATCACCGCAGATATCGCTTATGCAATTTTGCACTACTGGCAGTCTACCAACGATGATGACTGGATGCGAGATTATGGCGCCGAAATTATCCTTGATACGGCTGTTTTCTGGGAAAGTCGAGTGCAGTGGAACCAAGAGCGTCACAGTTATGACATCCTAGATATAATTGGCCCCGATGAATATCACGATCGCATCGATAATAATGCCTTCACCAATCTTATGGTACAGTGGCATTTGCAGTCAGCTTTGGCGCTGTGGGATTGGCTCAAACAAGCTTATCCTGAAACCTCAGCAGAACTAGTGCAAAAACTCAACTTAACTACAGAGCGTCTGCACCATTGGGCGGAAATCCAAGAGCGTTTATTTGTCAATGAAGATGCTAAAACAGGTTTAATTGAGCAATTTGAAGGCTTTTTCCAGCTAGAAGACGTTAACCTCGCTGATTACGAACCGCGCAGCAAATCCCTGCAAAGTTTGTTGGGAATTGAAGCTACAAACCAGAAGCAGATTCTCAAGCAGCCAGATGTGTTGATGCTCTTGTATTTATTGCGCGAACGTTATGACTATAACACCCTCGCCACCAACTGGGACTATTACAACCAGCGCACTGACCACAGTTATGGTTCTTCATTAGGCCCAGCCATTCATGCCATCTTAGCTTGCGACCTCAATCAACCAACTGAAGCCTATACGCATTTTATGCGATCGGCCTTGGTAGACTTAGATGATGTCAGACTGAACGCCGCCGAAGGAATTCACGCTGCCAGTGCTGGAGGAGTATGGCAAGCAGTAGTTTTCGGGTTTGCCGGTATTCGGATGACTCAATTTGGCCCCATTGCCTGTCCCAATCTACCACCTAACTGGACGCGTTTGAAGTTTCGCCTGCAATGGCGTAACGAGTGGTATGACTTCGATTTACAAGCCGAAACAGAAGTCAAAGTTCCTGCCTTGGCAGATACACACTCGACAATTGTCTAATAGACTTTTTGGATAAATCAATGAGCTTTCACCCTAAATCCCTCTCCCAACTTGGAAGAGAGGGACTTTGAAATTGGCTTGGCTCCCCTTCTCCCAAATTGGGAGAAGGGGTTGGGGGATGAGGGCAATAAACGCTAGTGTTGTGAAGTAAATTTTCTTTGATGATAGATGTCGTAACATTTAAGTATGATTCCATACAGAAAGTTTTTATTCTGAATATTTAAGAGATGGGAACTCTAGCTAATAAGCTTAATTAAAGTATCCCACCGAACACTGCTAATCATGTCCGATTTTGCTCATTCCACATTGGGCCAATCTTCTTCCCTTCGTTTGACTAGAAGCTTGAGTGCTGTTGAAAGTTGGGGCTTTGGTTTGACAGCTCATATTTCTTGGACAGCATTGGTTCCAGCGATTCATGCTGCTCTCGGTTCCCAAGCTATTTTTGTTTGGATACCTGCGGTGATTTTTGGAATGCTGCTTAACTATCAGGTAAAACGCTTAGGTTTGCATTTCATCAATGTAGCTGGAGGAACACCTAACTATGCTACCAAGCTACTGCATAACTACCCAAGACTAGCTCGCTATGCAGCAATTGGATACCTCCTCAACTGGGTTTCTTACCTGTCAGTGAATACAATCGTACTCAGAGATTTAATTAAAGTAAATTTAGAGACGCTGGGTATTACCTGTCCAGAAATATTTCTGGATATTAGCTTTACACTCTTGCCTTTTATTGTGGCATTTAGTGGGACTCGCGCCCTAAGTATTTTACATTTGTTTTTTGTAATTCCAGCCTTTGCACTGCTAATAACCTTCTGTATCCAAGGTCTTGGTTGGTTAGCGTTTTCTCCCGTTAGTCCTGGGTTTTTTCCTAACAGTTGGTCATCTTTGAGCTTCGTGGATTGGGCAAAGTGGTTCTTTTTCGTCACTTATGCAACCTACAGCTGTGAAACGGCTTCTTCCTTTGTCGCTGATAGCCGCCACCCCACCCAGACGCTACGGTTTCTAAACGTTGCCGCCTGGATGATGCCACTCATCTTTTTGGGAGGGTCTTGGGTAGTGATGCGGTTAGCAACAAATCCCAACCTTAAAGATAATGCTTTCCTAAATCTGGTGGCAGCTTCCCAGCCCTTTTGGGGAAGATTCGCTGGTGTAAGTGTTTCTTTTTTACTAGTAGCTGCAAGTCTTTTAGGTTCGGCAACAGTGGTTTCTAATTGCCCGCGAATTTTGTATCAACTGGCTTTAGATAAACACATTTCACCAGTATTTTCTGTTGTTTCACGTCGGGGTGTGTTTGTCCCTGCATTGACATTGACACTGGGATTGTGCTTAATCTATTTGATTTGGGGAGATGTAGCGCGAATCGTCGCTGTTGGTAACATCGGTTGGTTTGTCTCCTTTATGTTACTGCATCTGGGGCTTTGGCTTCGGCGCGATCGCCCCGAAGTTTTATTTCCTCGCATATCTCTGGCTATTCTGCTGTTAGAAGTTGTGGTGCTATTGGTGGGCGGATTTGCTTGGGGTTGGCTCAATTTGTTGATTGGGCTATTATTTCCCATTAGTGTTATAGGAATAGATGCGGTAATTCGCCGTGTGAATTTCCCTGCTTTGCATCCTGATTGGTGGATGCGGCGATATCGCACGCGCCCTGTAGTAATTATCAAAGATTCAGTAATTCTTCAGGTGAGCATCCTGATTTTTTTACTGTGCAGCGCCGTGGCAGTTGGCTGGTTATTTGGCGTCAAACTCAATAAAGTGGCGACTGCGGGCGGTGAGAATATATTTGTGGTGCTACTGATGAGCGTGGCATTTGTGGGAGTAGCGATCGCTTGTTGGACAAGTTTACCGCAAGTGGTAGCGATCGCAGAAGCAAGAGTTGCTGCCGAACACCTCTTTACAGTCGCCCAGGATGGTATTTTAGTAGTAGACGATCGAGGCATTATCCGCCAAGCTAACCCAGCCACCGAATCGTTCTTTGGTGTCAACCCATCTGAGTTACGGGGAAATCACCTGAACAAATGGCTACCCGCATTAGTCTACTATCCAGAGCAGTGGACAAAGCGTAGCGAACAAATTTTAATCGGCAATGGGAAAAACAGAACTCTAGAAGTTTCCATCTCTGACCGACCCCATCGGGATTTTCAAGAATATGTTGTGATTCTCCACGACATTACCCAGCGCAAACAAGCAGAACAGATATTACGATACTCAGAAGCACAATTGCGCCAAGAGGCAAAGCAGCTAGTATCTCAACTGGTGCATAGTGAAAAAATGTCGAGTTTGGGACAGTTGGTAGCAGGTGTAGCGCACGAAATCAATAACCCAATCAATTTTATTTCTGGCAATGTCGGCTATGCCAATCAATATATCCAAGATTTATTAAGATTGCTGCAATTATACCAGAAAAACTATCCTAATCCAGTAAAGGAAATTCAACAAGAAATAGAAGCGATCGACTTAGATTTTTTGATTGCAGACTTGCCCAACTTGCTAACTTCTATGACAGTTGGTGCAGAAAGAATCACAGAAATTGTCTTATCTCTGCGAAACTTTTCTCGGTTAGATAACGCAGAGATGAAAGCTGTGAATATCCATGAAGGTATAGATAATACATTGATGATTCTGGAACATCGCCTCAAACCTAAATCTTCTAACAATCTAGCAATTGAGGTGATTAAAGAGTATGGCGACCTGCCATTAGTAGAATGTTATGCTGGACAACTGAATCAAGTATTTATGAATCTTCTCGCAAATGCGATCGATGCTTTAGAAGAGGCAGTGGAAAACGGTGAATGGGAAGTAAGGGAAGAAACGCTCTCTACTCCTCAGATAAGCATTCAGACTAAACTCACTAGCGAAAATCAGGTAGTTATTCGTATTGGCGACAATGGTATAGGCATTCCCGAAAAGGTACAAAAACAATTATTTGAACCATTTTTTACGACTAAACCAGTTAATAAAGGTACTGGGTTAGGTTTATCTATTAGTCATCAGATTATCACCCAAAAACATCAGGGAAAATTAGAATGTATTTCTGCTCCTGGAAAGGGAACAGAATTTATAATCGTAATTCCGCTCAATCAGCAAGCTATCTAATTGTCAACATCATCTGGCGTGGTTAAATTTTCACCTTTGGCGTTGCTTGCTATTTATTAGAATGTTAGGCTGAGATTTTCTGGCTAAACCACCTGTATCGGCTGTTACCTAGAAAAAGTCTGGCTATTACTCTGATTTTGGTAGTGAGAGAAAGGATTTGGTCATGGTAAGAGATAAGGCTTATCGGAAAGCAGAGCAGCGTATTAAACAGGCGAGGCGACAGGGATCAATAAAACTCGATCTCAGCAACATGGAACTCACTGAAGTGCCAGAGGCGATCGCATCCCTGAACCAGTTGCAACAGCTTGACCTCTCCGGTAACGAACTGATGGAACTGCCAGAGGCGATCGCATTCCTGACTCAGTTGCAACAGCTTGACCTCTCCAGAAACCAATTCACTGAGATAACAGAAGCGATTGCATCCCTGACTCAGTTGCAACAGCTTGACCTCTCCAAAAACCAATTGATCCAATTGCCAGAGGCGATCGCATCCCTAACCCAGTTGCAACAGCTTGACCTCTCGGACAACGAACTGACAGAACTGCCAAAGATGATCGCATCCTTGACCCAGTTACAAACGTTTGACCTCTGTGATAACCAATTGACCCAATTGCCAGAGGCGATCGCATCCCTGACTCAGTTGCAAACGCTTTACCTCTCCAACAACCAATTGACCCAATTGCCAGAGGCGATCGCATCCCTGACTCAGTTGCAAACGCTTTACCTCTCCAACAACCAATTGACCCAATTGCCAGAGGCGATCGCATCCCTGACTCAGTTGCAACAGCTTGACCTCTCCAACAACGAACTGAGCGCACTACCAGAGGCGATCACATTCCTGACCCAGTTGCAAAATCTTGACCTCTCCAACAACCAATTAACGGAACTGCCGGAGGCAATTGGTTCGCTCACTCAGTTACAATCGCTTGACCTGATGGCGAACCAACTAACAACATTGCCGAGAAGCTCCTTTAAATTAAATAATTTACAAAGACTCCAGTTAGGTGAGAATTTATTAAATGAATTTCCTAAAGTACTGCATAAACTCAAACAGATAAAAGAACTCGTGATATGGGGAAACAAATTGCATGAAATCCCTGACTGGATTAACGAATTGCAATCTCTTAGATTTTTAATCCTCACGGATAATCACCTTACACATCTTCCCGCCTCAATAGGGGATTTAAAAGGCTTACTGAAACTTCACTTCGGTCATATTGGCGTAGGAGGCAATCCACTTAAAGAATTGCCCGCATTTGTAAGGCTTTTGACAAACCTTGAAGAGCTTGAGATGCATTCGTGTCAGTTAACTTTATTACCTGCTTGGCTCGCTGAACTTACTAATCTAAAAAGGCTTGATCTTTCTCAAAACCATTTGACTGATCTCCCGACATCTTTGGGAGAACTCTCTCATTTAAAAGAATTTGACCTCAACGATAATCCCCTCAACCCTGATCTCGCTGCCGCCTACGAACAAGGCACTGAAGCTGTCTTGCAATACCTACAGGCAAAGGCAGAAGCGCAGGTAACATTAAACGAAGCCAAGCTGATTCTAATTGGTGAGGGTGAGGTGGGCAAGAGTTGTCTTTTGGGGGCACTGCGGGTAGATGAATGGGTGGAGGGTCGCCCCACAACTCACGGGATTGAGATTAAACCTGTAATCGTCATCGATACCAACAGTGGCACAGAAATCACGTTGAATGGTTGGGATTTTGGCGGTCAACGAGTTTATCGACCGACGCACCAGTTGTTTTTCAGTGCGCCAGCCGTGTATCTAGTGGTGTGGAAACCACGAGAAGGCCCCCAGCAAGGCTTTGTCAAAGAGTGGATTACGCTGATCAAAAATCGAGAACCAGATGCAAAGGTGTTGGTCGTCGCAACCCACGGCGGCCCCGGACAGCGACAACCAGATATTGACAGACAAGAAATTCTAGATCAATTCGGCAAAGATACGGTAATCGATTTCTTCCATGTAGACAGCAAACCTAACCAGGATACAACGCATTGCACTGGGCTGGCAGAATTAAAAGATACTATTGCTCGTGTCGCTGCATCTCTTCCTGAAATGGGGCGTTCCGTTCCAGCAAAGTGGCAGCGGGTTCGGGAAACCTTACAGACAAGTGACAAAGCCTATCTCCCCTACAATGATGTCATTGCCATCTGCGCTGAACAGGGAATCGATGAGGAGCAAGCAGAACTATTCCTTCGCATCTCCCATACACTAGGGCATTTTATCCATTATCATTACGACCCAACACTAGGCGATATCGTCATCCTTAAACCCGACTGGCTAGCAAAAGCGATCAGCTTTGTGCTAGATGATGAAATGACACGCAAACGCAACGGTTTGGTCGAATTTCAGCATCTCAGTCAGTTGTGGAGCCATCCACCATTTGCAGGCGAAGAAGGCTACCCCTCAAAATTGCATCCAATCTTTCTGCGGCTGATGGAACGCTTTGATCTATCCTACAAAGTGGTATTTGATCGGTCAGAAACTAGCAATACCAGCCTGATTGCTCAACTCGTTCCCGATACACGCCCGGAGCCATTACCCAATTGGGGAGAGCAACCGGAAACTGGAGATAGACAACAGGTGCAAATCTGCCGCATTGTGGACAGTCGCGGACAGTTTGCAGTAGCAGAAGGATTATTTTACCAGTTGATTGTTCGGTTGCACAAATACTCACTAGGGCGGACTAATTACGAAAACAGCATTCACTGGCAACGCGGCTTAATGCTTGACAATGATTACAATGGTCGGGCATTGCTGGAATATGTTGGCACTGATGTAAAAATCACGGTGCGGGCAGCTTATCCTGAAAGGTTCCTATCCTATCTTACAGAAGAGATTAAATGGCTAGTCGAAAATTTCTGGGAAGGGTTGCGTTGTAATGTGATGGTTCCCTGCATTGCACCTTGCAGCATGAATGCACCTGGAAGCGGACTGTTTGAGGTACAAAAACTAATTGAAAGCAAAAAGAAAAATCGTCATGAATTCCCGTGTCCCATTTCCGGGTGTGGTGAATGGCAAAACATAGATCAACTGCTGAATAATGCGCCAACTGCTCAACCTCCATCCCAAGAAATTGGCATTGAGCAATTCCGATACATTGTGAAAGACGAGTTAAATGTCATCCGCAAAGATTTGGTTATGTACGATCGCCTAGATCAAGCACGCTTTCAGGTATTATCTCAGGAGCAGCGCACCATTTTAAGCCAAGTCGATCAGCAGTTTGCAGAACTAATGCAGATGCTCACCGATGAAGCAAAAGACGGCCCGCGCCTGTTCAGCTTTAAGCCTATCGATCCGAAATTTTTCGATCGCCCCAAATGGATTAGTGCCAAATTTCAACTCACCCTCTGGTGCGAACACGCACGTCAGCCACTTCCAGCCTTAAATCCCAACGACAAGAAAAAGGGAGTTTATGAATTAGACTTGCCGCGTGACTGGTTCACCAAGGCAGTTCCCTATCTCAGAATTTTGACCGGAACTTTGAGCTTAGTCTTACCTGTGGCAGGTTCGGCAACTAAATTTATACTGGATGATACCACCTACAAAGCCATTGAAGAACAACTCGATTTAGGACAGAAAAGCATCGAGTCTACTTTAAAAGGAAGTGATATGGCTTTGGCTGGAAAGTCCAAGAGCGATGCCTCCTTCTTGGAAGGCGATGCAATCCGCGCTCAAGGCTCGATTTTGCGAGAATTACACGCCTTATTAAAAGAGAAAGATCCTAGTTTTGGTGGTCTAGTGCGGGTGCAAAACAAACGCCGTGAATTTCTTTGGGTTCATCCTCAATTTGTAGATGAATATTAATTGACAACGGATATTAGAGCTATTTCGTAATTTCTCATGATTCTACAGGAAACAGAGTAATGTTGAAGGTTTTTGCTGACCGAGGTGGTACATTCACAGATATTGTTGCTGTTACTAATAATCAACTAATTATCGATAGACTTTCAAAACATCCCGAACGTTTTTTAATTGTCCCTCTGCCTAATCAGCAATGGATTATAGTCTACAAACTACTTTCAGAAAATCCCGAACAATATGAAGATGCAGCCATCCAAGGTATTCGAGATATCATGGGTATTGCTAGCAACGAACTCATTCCTGCTGAAGCCATAGAAGTGGTAAAAATGGGGACAACAGTAGCAACAAATGCTCTGTTAGAAAGAAAGGGAGACAGGGTTGTTCTTCTGATCACCAAAGGGTTTAAAGATGCGCTGCGAATTGGCTACCAAAACCGTCCTAACATCTTTGCTCGCCAGATAATTTTACCAACGATGCTTTACGAACAGGTGATTGAGATAGATGAACGTTATGATGCTAAGGGAAATGAATTAATCCCCATAAATATTGAACAAGTCAAAAGTGACTTACAAGCAGTTTACCATACAGGAATTCGGAGTTGTGCTATTGTTTTTATGCACAGCGATCGCTATCCCGAACACGAGCAACAAATAGCCCAGCTTGCCCAAGAAATCGGCTTTACTCAAATTTCCGTATCTCATCGAGTTAGTCCTTTGATGAAGTTGGTTAGCCGGGGAGATACAACAGTAGTAGATGCTTATCTAACTCCTATTCTGCGCCGCTACGTTAACCAAGTAGCGAGTCAGCTACCCGGAGTAAAATTAATGTTCATGAAATCTGACGGCGGTTTAGTCGCAGCCGAACAATTTCAAGGAAAGGATAGTATTTTAAGCGGCCCGGCTGGCGGTATTGTCGGTGCAGTTCAAACTAGTAAAAGAGCAGGTTTTGAGTTAGTTATTACCTTTGATATGGGAGGGACAAGTACAGATGTTGCCCACTTTAAAGGAGAGTATGAACGACAACTAGATTCAGAAATAGCTGGGGCGCGAATGCGAGTTCCTGTATTAGCAATTAATACCATTGCTGCTGGTGGTGGTTCAGTTCTGTTTTTTGATGGTTCTAGTTATCGTGTCGGCCCTAAATCTGCTGGTTCAAATCCTGGGCCTGCTTGTTATCGACGTGGCGGGCCATTAGCGGTTACTGATGCCAATGTAATGTTAGGTAAAATTCACCCACAATATTTTCCTTCAGTTTTTGGCATTGATGGTAATTTACCTTTAGATAAAGATATTGTTATTCAAAAATTTACCCAATTAACCCAAGACATTCAAGCCGCTACATTAAATCATTGTACTCCCGAACAAGTAGCCGCAGGATTTATTGCGATCGCAGTGGAAAATATGGCGAATGCAATAAAAAAAATCAGTCTGCAACGCGGTTATGATGTCAGCCAATATGTACTTTGTTGTTTTGGCGGTGCAGGTGGGCAAGTTGCTTGTTTAATTGCCAATACCTTGGGAATGAAAAAAATATTTCTACATCCTTATGCTGGAGTTCTCTCAGCTTACGGAATGGGATTAGCTGATGTGCGGGCGATTAGAGAAGCAGGAGTAGAACAGCCTTTAGCTCAAGCATTAATTCTTAAATTAGAGCAGTTAATGAAATATTTAGAAACTCAAGCTAGAAGTGAAATAAATGAAACAGATAGTCAATTAGAAGTAATCCGAAAAGCTAACTTAAAATATGAGGGTACTAACTCTATCCTGACCGTTAATTTTGCCAATAAAGTAGTAGTAATACAGCAAGATTTTGAGGTTGAACATCAATCCCGCTATGGTTTCATTCAATTAGAAAAAAGCTTAATTGTAGAATCTGCTTCAGTGGAAGTAATTCAAAAAATGGATCCTCCTGAAGAACCTTTAATTATTCGTACCCGTTCTCTAGATGAAGCCCCTGTCTCTGTTGAGACAGTCAGGATGTTTACTGCTGATAGATGGCATAATGCTCCTATTTATCGACGGGAAGATTTACAACCAGAAGATAGTATTAATGGCCCTGCAATTATTATCGAAAAAATTAGCACGATTGTAGTTGAACCAAACTGGGAAGCAAGATTAACTGAACGTAATCATTTAATTTTGCAACGTCTTATAGAGATTATATAAAGATTTATGATTTAATTTCATTAACCGAAAATACTAAGTTTCAGTAAATTATTCGGAGATTTTCAATGTTAAATTTTTCTTCTCTTCCTTTGGAAATCCGCCAGCTTTGTCTAGATAGAAAGTTAAATACACCTGACTTAGAATAAATATGTGCTAATATCGATCGCAGTGAAGTTGATGTCTGCGGTATAGTTTCCGCAATGTCTCATGCTAATTCAAGTTTTTTATCTAGAGAGCCAAGTAGCTCTGCTGAAGGAGGATGGCTGGTGTTAATAGTTCCAGCCATGAACGGTTAGATGTTGAGGCTACGCTAACCGAAGTTAAAAGGCTCCAATTTGACCGCGCACATCGTAACGCCTCTGGATTATTCTATATCGAAGGTGTGCGTAACTTTGTCAAGGTAATTGACAACGGTTTTGATATTTTAGCGATCGCGTTTAGTGAGAAACTGCTCACAGCACCTTTAGCACGGAAACTAGTTCGGCAATCTCGGCGTTCTGGTATTCCTTGCATCAGCCTTACACCCGAACAGTTTCGACGTATTTCTCAAAGTGAACGTGCTTCTGGAGTTGGTGCAATTGTTCGTCAGCGTTGGTTCAAGCTGCGTGATATCTCGCCACAACCTGATTTGTGCTGGGTGGCTGTTGAAACTGTTCGCTCACCAGGAAACCTCGGAACCTTGATTCGCACATCAGAAGCCGTTGGCGGTGCTGGGTTTATTTTTATCAAAGATAGCGTAGATCCCTTTGCTCCCGATGTTATTCGGGCATCTATGGGTTCGCTCTTTAACCAGAAGTTTGTACGCACAAGCTTTTCTGCGCTCCGTAACTGGGTACAGAACCACCACTGTCCTGTTATTGGTGCTTCACCAGATGGGATGTCTGAATTTCATCAGTTTAATTATCCCAATTCTACTCTTCTTTTCCTGGGCGAGGAGCGCCAAGGTCTAACCCCAGAACAGCGAGACTTATGCCAGCATCTTGTTCGGATTCCGATGGTAGGTGCGGTTGACTCCCTCAATCTTGCTGTAGCAGGTAGCCTCTTAATGTATGAGGTTTATAGGTCGAGAACATAATGTGTGAAGTGACACCCAACATCAATCAATTTTTGTGTTGGGTTGCACTTTTCTTAACTCAACTTACATCAGCAAATGTTAAGTAATTCATTGAATTTAAACAAATAGAAATTAAAAATGCACAGAACATCTCAACCCGATCCTGTTCGCTTAGAAATCTTTAAAAATCTCTATCAATTTATCGCCGAACAAATGGGAATTGTGTTGCAAAACACCGCTACATCAGTGAATATCAAAGAAAGGCTGGATTTCTCCTGCGCAATTTTTGACTCATCAGGATTATTAGTAGCAAATGCCCCACATATTCCTGTACATTTAGGCTCAATGAGTGAAAGTGTCCGCAGTTTAATTAACGATAAAGGCGACACCCTAAAACCGGGAAATGTTTATCTATCTAATAACCCCTATAACGGCGGAACCCACCTTCCTGATGTCACTGCAATTACCCCTGTTTTTTTGGAAAATAGTGAAAATAATCCATGCCCCATGCCCAATGACCAATGCCCAATGCCTTTATTTTTTGTTGCTTCTCGCGGACATCAAGCAGATATTGGTGGAATTACTCCCGGTTCTATGCCTCCCCACAGTACCACAGTAGAAGAAGAAGGAATTCTCTTTGATAATTTCCTCTTGGTCGAAGAGGGAAATTTTCAAGAAACCACAGTCAGACAGCACCTTGCAAATCATACTTATCCTGCTCGTAACCCTGACCAAAATATCGCTGATTTTAAAGCCCAAATTGCTGCAAATGAACGGGGAGTTCAAGAACTTTGTAAAATGGTTTTACAATACGGAATTGACACTGTTCAAGCTTATATGACATTTGTGCAAGCTAATGCTGAGGAGTCTGTTAGGCGTGCGATCGCAGTTCTCAAGGATGGCTCATTTACTTATAAAATGGATGATGGGGTGCAAATTAAAGTTAAAGTAACCATCTACCCAGAAAACCGCAGTGCTACTATTGATTTTACTGGAACTTCTTGGCAGCTTAATAGTAATTTTAATGCTCCTAAAGCTGTAACTCAAGCAGCAGTTTTATATGTTTTCCGTACTTTAGTTGATGATAATATTCCTCTGAATGCTGGGTGTCTTAATCCTTTAGAAATTATTATCCCAGTTGGCTGTATGCTCAACCCAACCTATCCAGCCGCAGTAGTCGCGGGTAATGTCGAAACTTCTCAAACTATTGTGGATGCTTTATATGGTGCTTTGGGTGTTATGGCTGCTTCTCAAGGAACGATGAATAATTTTACTTTTGGTAATGAGCAATATCAATATTATGAAACTATCTGCGGTGGCTCTGGCGCGGGGATTAATTTTAATGGTACTGATGGTGTTCATTCTCACATGACTAACTCTCGTTTGACCGATCCAGAAGTTTTAGAAACTCGTTATCCTGTACTTTTAGAAAGCTTTAGTCTTCGTCCCGATAGCGGTGGCAAAGGAAAATATTCGGGTGGTAATGGAGTTGTCCGCCGCATTCGATTTCTTGAACCGATGACAGCTAATATTCTCTCTGGCCATCGGGTTGTTTCTCCCTTTGGATTAAATGATGGGGAGGCAGGAAAAGTAGGACGAAACTGGATACAACGTCAGAATGGAATTGAAGAGAATTTAGACAGCACAGCAACGGTAGAAATGAAAACTGGGGATGTTTTTGTGATAGAAACTCCTGGTGGCGGTGGTTTTGGTAAATGCCAGTGAAGAAGGCAGGAGGCAGCACTTCGGCTCCTTTCGACTTCTCTACGAGACGCTACGCTCAAGCAAGTCGTCTTTCTTTTTCACTATCTGTAGTCGCACACGTCTAACGTCTCAAAGAATTGCAGCTTGTCGTCACACTTTGCTTATCCTTTGGAACGCCTTGCAAACAAGAAATGTTAGATTTATTTATTTCTACTTACCTAATTTTTGTAAAACAAGATACATTAAATGGTAGTTTAATCGCAAAGGAACCAAAAAGCATGGCCGTTAGTAGCCCTGAAGTCATCCGTCACATATTGATCGGATTGGGATATTTAGCTCCTGAAATTGATCCTAAGCCGGATCTCACTAAATTTGCTCCCTGGAAGCGGAATAACAACTCCTTGACAGACGATCCTACTGAAGAAGCTATTAAAAAGTTTCAGAAACAGTACTCACAAAAACTTGTGGTTAATGGTAATGCTGATGCAGAGACTCGAACTGTCATGGAAGAAACAGTCATCGGGCTTCAAAACAGATTGAAGTTTCATGGTTTTGCAACCAATGCTGAAATTCCTCCAAACAAGCCTTTTTATGGCCCGGCTACTTATACAGCAGTCAAAAAATTTCAGAAATCTCAGGGTTTAACTGAAAATGGTATTGCTACTATTGAACAGCGTCAAATTCTACAGCAATCTAGTCTGACAGATAAGCCCCAGACTCCGCCTCAGTCACAACTAAAGCTGAGAGATTTATGCTTTCAATTCCAAAAGAATCCTCAAAATCCTTCTTACATTGCAGCGTTAAATAACTTACAACAAAATCTACCCAAGGACGTTTTACACAAAGTTACTAACAAATGGAGGGGGACAAACGATCAAAATCCTGAGATTGTCAAGCTGACGAATCTGTTTACTTATTATGATGACAATAATGCAAATCATCGTGATGCACTAAATCACTTACAAAGTCAGATTACCCCAGCCATCTCTCAAGCATTTTTAAGCCTTTGGAATAAGAAGTAACAAATGGGACTGATAGCAGAAGTCTGAATTCAGAATTCAGAATGGGCTACGCCCCGCTGCGCTAACAGAAGCAAAATACGCTTTCTACCTAGATAACAGATTTAGCTTGTGTACCTCATCAACTTGAAATCTGCTTTTTTACATCTGATACCAATTCAAAAAATGTTTACGACAGATAAGCCCACCCACGCTGACGCGCACCCCTTAGTAAGGGCAGGGTTGGTGATATATATCATCTATGTGTTGCATTCTTTTTTCAAATTGGTATGACATATGAGAATTAAAAACCAGGTTTCTAATCTCTGCTGAGTAGGAAACCTGTTTTTTAATAATTCTGAATTCTAAGTTCTGAATTCTGAATTCTGATTTAATATTCAATTCCCGGTTGTGCTTTTACACCTTGATCGCGGAAAGGGTGCTTAACTAGAGTCATTTCAGTTACTAAGTCAGCACGCTCAATTAAAGCAGGTGGTGCGCCTCTACCTGTGAGAATAACGTGTTTGTTAGCGGGTTTTTGCGCCAAACCTGCTAAAACGTCTTCTACTGGTAAGTAAGCCATTTTGAGGGCGATATTGATTTCGTCTAACAACACTAGATGAAAGTCTGGGTTGCGAATGTATTCTAACGATTTTTCCCAGGCGGCGCTAGCTTTGTCAAGATCGCGATCGCGGTCTTGAGTTTCCCAGGTAAAGCCTTCGCCCATTGCGTGAAATTCTATTTGGTCTTCCCAATAGCTGAAAACCCTTTTTTCGGAAGGTTCCCAGCTACCTTTGATGAATTGGACGATCGCTACTTTATACCCATGACCGAGCGATCGCAACACCATCCCCAAAGCCGCAGTGGTTTTACCCTTACCGTTACCAGTATTTACAATAATTAATCCTTTTTCTGGTACAGCTTCTGCTATGCGCTTGTCTTGCACTTCTTTGCGTCGCTGCATTTTTTTCCGGTACTGTTCATCAGTCAGAGATGAAGACATTACCTCATCAATTAAGCGCCCAATTTCTTGGTCTGGGTTCAATTCTGGTGGTGTATCGTTTTTCATCAAGCTTGTCTAGAAATAACTGTTAAAAGTGTTGAAAATGAACCAAAATCGTCTTAATTATCGAATTTCACTTACATTACTTGATTGGAAATGTCCAGTAAGCTTTCATATGAAATATTAATAGTGTGTTAGCTTTATTAATAATTTGCACACAGGTGGAACTATATATGATACACAAGCTGAACTTATAATTTGAGTTTACTATTACTGTTTTAAATAATCTAATATGTTCATTAAAGTATTTTACCAGTAAAATTTTATTATTATGTTCTTTAGGACAATGATAAGTTAGATACTCTAAGTATCATAAGTATGATATCTAATATCAGAACTTCTGCCTTTATGGATGTTCTTGTTTCCATTTTTCCCATAAAGCCTGCGTATCCTCTGGTTGCCCGTCATAGTTGAGCAATTGGTCTGAAATTATCACCCATGACTGGGCACTGCGTGTCCAAATATTACCCACTGGGCGTAACCAACTTGTATCATCTAAGGTTCCAGCTTTGACATTGATAGTATTTGAATTGTAAGTCCGTTCATGGAACAATCGCGTTCCGCAGTCGCCACAAAACAGGTTATTTACTTCACGTCCGGTATCATTTTTCCGAGTCCAAGCTTTCGGTTTTCCCTGAACAATTACAAAAGTATCTCGTAGTACTGTAAGGGACATACCAAAGGCACTAGACGATTGTTTTTGACACTCTTTACAATGACATAGGTAAAGTGTTAATGGTTCGGTATGAATTTCATAACGAATCTGTCCACATTGACAACCTCCAGTATATGGAAGACTCACAGTTTTTATCTCCTAAGAATTTGTATTGTTTTATTGTAACTAAAACTACTTCAGTATAAAAGCGGATTTTATTAAACACAAATAGAAGACATCTGAACATGAATATACCCCTCTTCTGTCACTTTCCGACATAAGCAAGTAGTAAATAACTGAAATTAT